>NZ_JBHWIJ010000226.1:0-685 GCF_042732255.1 Kitasatospora sp. NPDC059803
GGGCCGGCTCCCGGTAAGAACCCCTCGACTGCGCAGGCGGCCTCTACCTCAGCGGACTGGCTATCTGATCAACACCCCTCCACGAACTTCCGCAGAGCAGCACTAGCGCAGGTGCTGCAACCACCGCACCGCGCCCGGTACGTCCGGGGCCGCCGGTACGCCGTCGGGCAGCGGCGGGCGTTCCACGACGACCACCGGGAGCCCGAGTTCGCGCGCGGCGGTGAGTTTGGGCGCGGTCGCGGCGCCGCCGCTGTCCTTGGTGACCACGACGTCGATCCGGTGCTCGCGCAGCAGCGCCCGTTCGCCGTCGAGCGTGAACGGCCCTCGGTCCAGCAGGACTTCGAGCGTGGACGGCAGCGGCGGCTCGGGCGGGTCGACCGAGCGGGCGAGGAAGTGCAGGTGGTCGAGGTGGGCGAAGGTGGCGATGCCCTGTCGCCCGGTGGTGAGGAAGACCCGTCGCCCGAGGCCGGGCAGGAGTTCGGCGGCCGCGGCGAGCGAGGGTGCGTGGTGCCAGCGGTCCCCGGCGACGGGCGCCCAGCCGGGCCGCCGCAGCGCCAGCAGCGGCACGTCGGCGGCGGCCGCCGCGCGGGCGGCGTTGCGGGACATCCCGGCGGGGGCGCGGGGGGGGGGCGCGCAGATCCGCGCCCCCCGCAGGCCCCGCCCCCCCGCGCGCCCCCCCCCGCGG
>NZ_JBHWIJ010000226.1:695-14148 GCF_042732255.1 Kitasatospora sp. NPDC059803
CGGGTGGGTGGCGTCGATGACCGCGTCCACCCGTTCGCCGCGCAGCCAGTCGGCCAGCCCGTCCGGGCCGCCGAAGCCGCCGATCCTCACCTCCCCTGCGGGCAGCCGGGGTTGGGCGACCCGGCCGGCCAGCGAACTGGTGACCCGCAGGGACGGCAGCTCGACGAGTGCGGCGGCCAGCGCCCGCCCCTCCGTCGTCCCGCCGAGGATCAGGACGTGCCGGGTCATGGGGTTCACGCCCCGCAGGGCTCGTGCGGGCGTTCGCGCTCAGCCGAGTAGAGGTGGCTGTCGCGGAACTGCTCGGCGGCCAGGGTCCGGCCGACCAGGATGACGGCGGTGCGGACCACGCCCGAGGCCTTGACCTGTTCGGCGATGTCGGCGAGGGTGCCGCGCAGCACCAGCTCGTCCGGCCGGCTGGCCATCGCGACGACGGCGGCCGGGCAGTCGGCGCCGTAGTGCGGGAGCAGCTGCTCGACGACGTCGTCCACGTAGCCGGCGGCCAGGTGCAGCACCAGCAGGGCGCCGCTGCGGCCGAGGGTGGCCAGGTCCTCGCCCTCGGGCATCGGGGTGGCGCGCTTGGCGATCCGGGTGAGGATGACGGTCTGGCCGACGGTCGGGACGGTCAACTCCCGCTTGAGCGCGGCCGCTGCGGCGGCGAAGGCGGGCACGCCGGGGACGATCTCGTACGGCACGCCGGCCGCGTCGAGGCGGCGCATCTGCTCGGCGACGGCGGAGAAGACGGACGGGTCGCCGGAGTGCAGCCGGGCCACGTCCTGTCCGGCCTGGTGCGCGCGGACCAGCTCGGCGATGATCTGGTCCAGGTTGAGCTGCGCGGTGTCGACGAGGCGGGCGCCGGGCGGGCATTCGTCGAGGAGCTCGCGCGGTACCAGGCTGCCGGCGTAGAGGCAGACCTCGGCGCGGGCCAGGAGGCGCTGGCCGCGCAGGGTGATCAGGTCGGCGGCGCCGGGGCCGGCTCCGATGAAGTGGACGGTCACGACGCGTTCTCCTGAGGGGTGTTGGGCTTGACGGCGGACCACTGGGTGACCGGCATGGCCTGCCGCCACCCGGTGAAGCCGCCCACCGGGACGGCGTGCGCGACGGCGAGCTTGACGAGCTCCCCGCCGTGGCGCCGGTACCACTGGGTGAGCAGCGCCTCGGATTCCAGCGTCACGGTGTTGGCGACCAGCCGGCCGCCCGGCCGCAGGGCGGCCCAGCAACTGTCCAGCAGGCCGGTCGCGGTGAGGCCGCCGCCGATGAACACCGCGTCGGGGGCGGGGAGTTCGGCGAGCGCGGCGGGGGCCGGGCCGGTCACCACGCGCAGTCGTGGCACGCCCAGGGCGGCGGCGTTGCGGGCGATCCGTTCGGCCCGCACCGGGTCGCGTTCGATGCTGACGGCCTGGCAGTCGCGGTGCGCGCGCAGCCACTCGACGGCGATCGAGCCGGAGCCGCCGCCGACGTCCCAGAGCAGTTCGCCGGGGGAGGGGGCGAGGGCGGCGAGGGTGGCGGCGCGCACGTGCCGCTTGGTGAGCTGGCCGTCGCTCTCGTAGGCGGCGTCGGGCAGGCCGGGGACGAGCGAGTTGCGGGGGCCGTCGCCGAGGTCGACCGCGATGACGTTCAGCGGGTCGCCGGGTGGGTGCGGCCAGCCGTCGGCGGTGCCGTCGAGCCGGCGTTCGGCCGGGCCGCCGAGCTGTTCGAGCACCCGCAGACGGGCGGCGCCGTAGCCGTGCGCGGTGAGCAGCCCGGCGACGGCGGCCGGGGTCGCGGCGTCGGCGCTCAGCACGAGCAGGCGGCGGCCGGGGTTCAGGGCCAGGGCGAGGGTGTCCAGCGGGCGGCCGACCAGGCTGACCACCTCGGTGGACTCCAGCGGCCAGCCGAGTCGGGCGCAGGCGTGGGAGACGGAGGAGGGGTGCGGCAGGACGCGCAGCCGCCCGGCGCCGACCGTCTCGGCGAGGGTGCGGCCGATGCCGTAGAACATCGGGTCGCCGCTGGCCAGGACGGCGACCCGGCGGTCCGCGTGCGCGGCGAACAGCCCGGGGACGGCCGGGCGCAGCGGGGACGGCCACGGGACGCGCGCGGCGGCGACCTCGTCGCGGGGGAGGAGGTCCAGCTGCCGGGGGCCGCCGACGACCACCTCGGCTGCCCGCAGGGCGGCCCGGCCGGCGGTGGAGAGGCCGGGCCAGCCGTCGGCCCCGATCCCGACGACGGTGATCGGGGGTGGCAGCTCGGGCACCGGGTGGCTCCTGTCGTTCGGCGGGCGCCGTGAGTAGAAAAAATAACTATCGGGGCAGCCTACCTGGCGGTATCCGGCCGCCCGTCTCCCGCCCGTTCCCCGCTACCGGTCCGCCCAGTCCCCCGAGTCGATCACCGCGGGCCGTTCCCGTAGCCGGCTCTCGACGACGGGCCCGGCGAAGTACACCCAGGCCTCCCGCACCTCGCCCGCCGCCGTCCGCACCGGCAGCCGCCGCCGTACGTACAGGCCCGTCCCGTCCGCCCGGCAGTCCTCCAGCCGGTCCAGCGCCGCGAGCGCGCCCGCGTACGCGCCGGGCCGTACGGTGATCAGCTCGCCCACGATCCGGCGCCCGGGCGTCGCGTCCGGCACCGCGTACGGGTACCCGGGGCCGTCGTGCAGTGTGGCGCCGTCCAGCACGGCCGGGCGGATGTCGGTGCAGCGTCCGGCCAGGTGGGCGGCGTGGTTGCGGCCGCCGCTGCGCAGGGTGCCGTAGACGAAGAACGGCAGGGCCTCCTCGGACACGGGTTCGACCTCTCGGCTGGGGGAGCGCCCACGGTACGTCCTCGCGCCCGCGCCGCGATAGCGCCTCTTGCCTCGTGCGTCCCGTGCCCCGCGCCCCGCGTCCCGTGCCCCGCGCCCCGTGCCCCGCGCGTCCGCCGGACGGTGGGCGTCAGGCGGCGTCCGGGGCGGTCCGTGCGTAGGTCAGGACGACGTTGCCGCGCTCGAAGACGCGGCTGTCGGTGAGCGTGAAGGCGCGGGGCCCGAACTCCGCGCGGAACAGCGGGATGCCCGATCCGACCACCACCGGGTACTGCTTGATGATCAACTCGTCGATCTCGGGCAGCAGATGGCCGGCCAGGTCGGCGCCGCCGCAGAGCCAGATGCCGAGCCCGTCCTGCTGCTTCAGCCGGCGGACGAGGGCCACCGGGTCCTCCGCAGTGACCTCCACCGCCGGGTCCGGGCTGGTGCCGAGGGTGCGGGAGACCACGATCTGCCGCAGGTGGGCGTAGGGGCTGGTGAGGCCCACGGCCAGCCCCGGTGCGTAGGTGCCGCGGCCCATGACGACGGTGTCGAAGCGCTTGTTGGGTGCCTCCGCGATGCCGAACGCCGCGCGGCCGGGGGTGGGGATGGTCTCCGGGTACTCGGCGAAGAGCGTCGAGGTGTAGTCCTCGGTGAGGAACGGCGCGAAGAAGTCGAAGCTGTCGTCCGGGCCGGCGATGAAGCCGTCGATGGTGGTGCCGATGAAGTAGGTGAGCTTGCGCATGCAGGTCCTTTGGGGTCGGGAAGCGGCGCGGGCCGTGCGGCCCGCCGCCTAACCACTCCGACTATAGTACTCCAGTTGTAGTGGTTGCCAAGGTGTTTTCGGACCCGGGCGCCCCGGCCCCCGAAAACCCCGCGAGAGAGAATCGACCCATGGTCCAGAACCCCGCCCGCCGCACCGCCCTCGCCGACGCCGCCATCGAGGTCCTCGCCCGCGAGGGCGCCCGCGGCCTCACCTTCCGCGCGGTCGACGTGCAGGCCGGCGTCCCCAACGGCACGGCCTCCAACTACTTCGCCAACCGCGACCACCTGCTCCACCAGACCGCCCGGCACATCCACCACCGGCTCACCCCGGACCCGGCCGTCATCGCCGACCTGCTGCGGGCCCCGCGTGACCGCGCTCTGGTCGCCGCCCTGATGCGCGACCTGATCCGCCGCATCTCCGCCGACCGGGCCGGCTACCTCGCGATGCTCGAACTGCGCCTGGAAGCCACCCGCCGCCCCGGCCTGCGGGCCCAGCTCACCGGCACCATCCGCGAGCAGCTGGAGGCCAACGTCGCCTACCACCTCGACGGAGGACTGCCCGGCGACCGCGAGACCGTCCTCGTCCTCTACCTCGCGATGACCGGCCTGATCGTCGAACACCTCACCCTGCCCGAGGTGTTGGGCACCGACACCCTGCCCGCCCTGCTCGACACCATCGTCGAGCGAATCGTCCCCGCGACCTGACCCTGTCGGCCTCGCGTTTCGGCGGGCGAGGGGGCGGCTGTGCCGGAGGGGGTGTCAGAGGGTGTGCGGGGGCCTGCCCGTCCACCAGTTGCCGGGGGCGTCGGGGTCGCGGCTGGTCCAGAACTCGATGATGGCGCTGGTGAACTCGGCTGCGGAGAGGGTGCCGTCGCCGTCGCGGTCGAGGTGGCGGAAGGCCTCGTCGGCGTCGTCGCGGGAGAGGCCGGCGAAGTGGCCGCGCTGGAAGACGAAGAACTCGCCGGCGTCGACCGTTCCGCTGCGGTCGGTGTCGGCGACGGCGAGGAAGGCGTCGGCGAGTGCGCCGAAGCTGGTCCGCGCGGCCTCGGGGTCGTCGGAGAGGGCGCCGGTCGAGCGGACGAACTGTTCGCGGGTGATCGCCTCGGTGCCGGCGGGCAGGTGGGCCAGGTGCAGGTCGTGCCAGACCGTCAGGTAGGCGCGGACGATGACGGCCTCGGCCTCCGAGCCCTCCTGGTGGCCGAGCGAGCGGGCGACGGCGATGCCCATGAGGACGTGGTCCCGTTCGGTGAGGAGTCCGTCGCCGTCGGCGTCGAGGTGGTCGAACCCGTGGTTGATCTTTGCTGTGAGCAGGTCGTCCGACAATGTGCCCCCTCGGTTGGCGATCACTACGACACGTCGCCAGCACGCTAGTGCCTGGAGTCGCGCTCGCGCAGCCGAACGACGGGTGAACGGCCACACGAGCGCGACTCGAAGGCGAGGTTGCTAGCCGTCCTGGTGCTCGGCCCAGACGTACGCCTCGGGGAGCAGGTCGAGGACGGGCAGGGCGAGCAGTTCCGTTCCCCGCTTGACGATGATCTCGACCGTCGGGAAGTAGTCGAGCAGCACCTGCCGGCAGCGGCCGCACGGCGGCACGACGCCCCGGCCCCGGTCGCCGACCGCGACGACCGTGGTGAGGTCGTACGCGCCCTGGCCGGCGGCCGCGCCGATGAGGACGAGCTCCGCGCACGGGCCGCCGGTGAAGTGGTAGGCGTTCAAGGCCGTGACGATCCGCCCGTCGGCGTTGCGTCCGGCGGCCGCGACGGTGTGGTTGTCGCCCCGGGAGAAGCGCTGGGCCACCGCCCGGGCGGCCTCGACGAGCTCCTGGTCGACGGCTGCGCGGTCTCCTGCGGGGTCGGATTGATCGCTGGCGGACATATTCGCTGGGACTCCTTGATCGCACATGACAGGCTTCGATCATGGACCGACCGCCCCTGATCGTGCCAACGCTTTGCGCGGGCTCCTTCATCCTTCGCCCCTGGCGCCTCACCGACCTCGCCGTGGTCCGGGAGGCGGGCACCGACCCGTACATCCCGCTGGTCACCACCGTCCCGGCCGCCTCCGCCGGGTACGACGACGAGCGCCGGGACATGCACCTCTACGCACTCCTCCCCACCGACCCCCGCGAGGCCACCGACCCCCGCGAGGACCGGTCCCCGCGCTAGTGCACCGCCGCCAGCAGCTCCCGGGTGTACTCGGTGTGCGGCGCGCTGAACAGGCGGTCGCGGTCGGTGGACTCGACCAGCCGGCCCCGGTGCATCACGGCCACCCGGTCGCAGAAGTGCCGCACCACGGCGAGGTCGTGCGAGACGAACAGGAAGGCGACGCCGAGGCGTTCGCGCAGCTCCATCAGCAGGTTGAGCACCTGCGCCTGGACCGAGACGTCGAGGGCCGACACCGGTTCGTCCGCGATGATCAGGCGCGGCTGCGGGGCGAGGGCCCGAGCGATGCCGATCCGCTGGCGCTGTCCGCCGGAGAATTCGTGCGGGTAGCGGTCCAGGTGGGCGGCGGGCAGCCCGACCTGGTCCAGCAGTTCGGCCGAGCGCTCCCGCCGCTGGGCCGCGTCGAGTGAGGTGTGCAGGCGCAGCGGGGTGTCGAGGGTCTGGGCGACGGTGCGGCGCGGGTTGAGGGAGGCGTACGGGTCCTGGAAGACCAGCTGGATCTCCCGGCTGAGCCGGCGCCGCAGCTCCCGGCTTGGGCGGGTGACGTCCTGGCCGTCGTACAGGACCGTTCCCGAGGTGGGCTGTTGGAGGCCGGCCAGGACGCGGGCGGTGGTGGACTTGCCGGAGCCGGACTCGCCGACCAGTCCGAGCGTCTCGCCGGGGGCGATCCGCAGTCCTACGCCCTCCACCGCCCGGACGGGCTCGGCGCGCAGGCTGGGAAGGCGGCGCCGCCCGGGGAAGTGGACGGCGAGGTCCGCCACCTCGACGAGCCAGCGCTCGGGGTGCCCGACCGTCCGGGGCGCGAATTCGGCGATGGGTGACGGATCGTCAACTGTTGGCAGCGGCGAGCCGGGTACGGAGTCGAGGGTGAGCGCCGCCCCGACCAGTGCGCGGGTGTACGGCTCGCGCGGCGCGGCCAGCAGCTCGGCGGTCGGCGCGGACTCGACCTCGACGCCGCCGCGCAGCACGAGCGTGCGGTCCGTCGTCCCGGCGACCACGCCGAGGTCGTGGCTGACCAGCAGCACCGCCGTGCCGTGCTCGCGCTGCAACTCGCCGAGCAGGTCGAGGACTTGCCGCTGCACCCGGGAGTCCAGGGCGGTGGTGGGCTCGTCGGCGATCAGCACCTGCGGGTCGTTCATCAGTGCCATGGCGATCATCACCCGCTGGCGCATCCCGCCGGAGAACTGGTGCGGGAAGTCGCGCACCCGGGCGGCCGGGATGCCGACCCGGTCGAGCATCGCGGCGGCCCGTCGGCGGGCCTCGGCGCGGCCGGCGCCGGGGTGGTGCAGCCGGTACATCTCGGCGAGTTGGGCGCCGACGCCGTGGAAGGGGCTGAGCGAGGTGAGCGCGTCCTGGAAGACCAGCGCGGCCCGGCCGCCCCGGACCGGGCGCAGCGTGGACTCCGTCGCACCCACCAACTCCTGCCCGCCCAGCCGGATCGAGCCGGTGACGGTGGTGGTGCGCGGGTCGTGCAGGCCGAGGACGGCGAGGCCGGTGGCCGACTTGCCGGAGCCCGACTCGCCGACCAGGCCGAGGACTTCACCGGCGGCGAGGTCGAAGGAGAGCCCCCGGACGGCGGTCACGGGCGCCCCGCCGCGCGGGTCGGCGAAGGTGACGGTCAGATCGCGAACGCTCAGCACGGGCTCTGCGGAGGGCGCGGCACCAGGCCCAGGAGCGGCCTCCGACACGGCTCCGGGCGCGGCTCCGGGCGCGCCCCCGGACACGGATTCAACAGTGGACGTCATCGAACGGCTCCAGTCAGCTCAGGCGGATTCGCGGGTCGAGCCAGGCCACCACCAGGTCGGCCAGCGCGACGAACAGCACCACGAAGCAGGCGGCCAGCAGCACCGCGCCGACCACCGCAGGCAGGTCCTGCCCGGACACCGCCTGGGCGGCGAACCGTCCGACCCCGTTCAGCCCGAACACCGTCTCGGTGATGACCGCCCCGCCGAGCAGCACCCCGGCCTCCAGGCCGAGCAGTTGCACCAGCGGTCCGGCGGCGCCGCGCGAGGTGTACTTGAGGTGGGCGCGCAGCCGGCCGAGGCCCTTGCCGCGCGCCGTGCGGACGTACTCCTCGTTCATCGTCTCCAGCAGCTGGGAGCGTGAAAGCCGGGCGAACACGGCGGAGTTGACGAAGCCGAGGACGAGCCAGGGGAGCAGCAGCCCGCCCGCCCAGGCCGCGAGGTCCTCGGTCGGCGGGGTGTAGGAGGGCAGTGGCAGCAGACCGGTGGAGTAGACCAGTGCCCACTGGGCGACGTATCCGAGGAAGTAGATCTGCACGCTGGCGCCGACGAGGGTGAAGCCGGAGAGCAGCCGGTCGGTGCGGCCGCCGTGCCGCAGCGCGGAGACGAACCCGGTGCCGAGGCCGAGCACCAGCAGGACGGCGAGGGCGCCGGCGGTGAGCGAGAAGGTGACCGGCAGGTGGTCGGCCAGGGCCTCGGTGACGGGCTGGTGCAGCCGGTAGGAGTAGCCGAGGCAGGGCGCGTCGCAGTGGATGACCGAGCCGTCCACGTCGCTGATGTCGCGCCCGGCGACGACCCCGGTGAGGTAGTCGGTGTACTGGGTGAGCAGCGGCTGGTCCAGGCCCATGCTCTGGCGCACCGCCGCGACTTGGCCGCTGTCGCAGCGCGGGCCGCAGGCGGCGCGGGCCGGGTCGGCGGGCGCGGCGTAGAAGAGGGCGAAGGCGGCGGCGGAGACCGCGACCAGGACGGCGAGGGCCTGGAGGGTCCGCCGCAGGGCGAAGGAGAGCATGGCCGGTCCGGGGTCGACGGGACGGGGAGGCGTGCGCGAGGGCTACGTGGAGCACACGGGGAGTGCAGGACTTCAGGGGCCCGCCCCCGCACCGACCGGCGCGGGGGCGGGTACGGCGGTCAGGACTTCAGGTACAGCCACGCCAGGCTGACCGTGCCGTAGATGGGGTGGATGAACGCCCCGCCGACGTTGGAGCCGCGTACCTGGTTGACGTTCGCGTAGACGAACGGCAGCACCGGGACGTCCTGCATCACGGTCTTCTCCAGCGCGTACAGCTCCTTGGCCTTGGCGCGCGGCTCGCCGATCTGGTTGATCCGGTCGATCTCCTTGTCCACCGCCGGGTTGCGGTAGCGCGCGGAGTTGAGGTCGCTGCCGGCGCGGCCGTCGAAGGAGAACGGGATCAGCGTGGACGGGGTCGGCCAGTCGACGGAGGAGGTCTCCTCGAACAGGTCGTACGGGGAGTCGGCGCGGTGCACCTCGTCCAGGAACGCCTTGGGGTCGATCGGCTTGGGCACGATGGTGATGCCCGACTTGGCGAAGCCGTCCACCAGCACCTGCGCGGTGCGCTGCGCGTCCGGGGTGTTCTTGTACCCATAGGTCAGGTTCGTCGGCGCCTGCTTGGCCTTGGCGAGCGCGGCCTTGGCGGCCTCCGGGTCGCCTTCGGGCTTGACCGGGTAGAGGTCGTACTTCTCCCAGTCGATCAGCGCCGGCGAGCTGAGCGTGCTGGCGAGTTCGCCGATCCGGGAGCCGCCCTGGACCTGGCGGGCCTGCTGGCGGGGGTAGCCGAGGTGCAGGGCCTTGCGGACCTCGACGTCCGGTACCCGCTCGTTGTTGATCACCAGCTGGGTGACGAAGGCGCCCTGGCGCCCGGAGACGACCAGGTCCTTGGCCTTCGGGTCGGTGTCGGCGGTCTGGTACAGCTCGGGGGAGAGCACGTCGGAGGCGGTGGTGGCGCTGGCGCCGCCGTCGCGCCCGGACAGGATCTCCTGGTTGATGTTGAGCGCCTCCTTGCCGAACGTGAAGACGAACTTGTCCGGGTACTGGCTGCGGATCGGGTCGGTCTCGGCCTTCCAGGCGGGGTTGCGCTCCAGCACCATGCGGGTGTTCTGGACGTGCTCGACGATCCGGTAGGGGCCGGTGGCGAACGGCTGCCGGTCGTAGTCCGTCCCGGTGTCCTTGTCCCGGCGCACCGGCGAGGACGAGGACTGCGCGGCCATGTACGGGACGTCGGCCTGCGGCTGCGGGAAGTGGAAGACGAGGGTGTGCTCGTCGGGCGTCTCGATCGCGGCAAGGTCGCCGTCCTGCGGGCCGGCGTACTTGGCGCGCGCCGCCTCGTAGCTGGCCTCGCCGGTGAGCCACTGCGGCCAGTACGGCGGGCCGACCTCGTAGCCCTTGCCGAAGCTGCGCTCGATGCCGTACTTGACGTCCTGGGAGGTGATCGGCTTGCCGTCCTCCCAGGCCACGCCGTCCTTGAGCCGGTACGTCCAGGTGCGCCCGCCGTCGCCGGAGGTGCCGGTGTCGGTCGCCAGGTCGCCGACCAACTTGGCCTTGCCGTCGACAACCTGATACTGCGTCAGCTGGCGGCCCCAGAGCAGTGAGGCGTTGTACGTCGCGCCCGCGTAGACCTTCTGCGGGTCGAGGTGGCGGAACTCGACGCTGTTGTACACGTTGACGGTGCCGCCCACGCGGGCGCCGGCAACGGCGGGGGCCGGGCCGGCGCTCTCCTTCTCGCCGCCGAGCGCGGCGGTCAGCGGGGACGTCTCCTTGGCGGCCGCCCCGGCGGGCGCCGGGCCGGTGCCCGCGCCGGCCGAGCAGGCGGTCGCCAGCAGGGCGGTGGCGACGACGGCGAGGGACGGTCTGGTCCAGCGCATGGCGAATCTCTCCTTGCCCCGGGAGTCGGGGCGGGTCGGGGCGGGCTTGGGGTGATGGACGGAGGAGGACGGGGGCTCAGCGGGCGGCGCGCGGGTCCAGCGCGTCCCGGACGGCATCGCCGAGCAGGTTGAAGGCGAGCACGAAGAGCAGCAGGGCGACACCGGGGAAGACCATGTAGGTCGGATCGGCCTGGAAGACCTCGGAGCCACGGGAGATCATCCGCCCCCAGTCCGGGATCGGCTCCGTGATGCCGACGCCGAGGAAGGACAGCACCGCTTCGGAGGCGACGAAGGTCGGCACCGCCATGGTGGCGTGCACCAGCAGCTGCGAGCGGACGTTCGGCAGCAGTTCGTGGACGACGACATGGAATCGGCCGGCGCCCTGGGCCCGGGCGGACTGCACGAAATCCCTTTCCCGGAGCGACCGCACGGTGGCCCGCAGGGAAAGCGCGAGCGGAATCCAGCCGAACGCGGAGAAGACCAGGATCAGCACCAGGAACTGCATCCACTCCGGTTCCGCGGCGCCCGGATCGACCAGCCGGGACTGGATGACGGGGCTCAGCGCGAGGAGCAGGAGCAGGGTCGGAAAGGCCAGCAGCACGTTGGCCAGGAAGCCGAACAGCCGGTCGGCGATCCCGCCGAGGTAGCCGACCGCGACCCCGGCCAGCACGCCGAGCGTGGTGGTCACGGCGGCGGAGGCGAAGGCGATCAGCAGCGAGGTGCGGATGCCGTAGAGCAGCTGGGTCAGGACGTCCCGGCCGAGCCCTGGCTCCAGGCCGAACCAGAAGTCGCCCGAGATGCCGCCGTTCGGCAGGACGGGCAGGCCGCTGTCGCTGAGCAGGCCGGGGGAGTTCTGGCCGTAGTGCTCGACCGGGTTCTTCCCGTACAGGGCGGCGATCAGCGGGGCGGCGAGGGCGAGCAGCAGGAAGAGCAGGACGACGGCGAGGGCGGCGGCGCCGACCCGGTCGCGCAGGAGCCGGCCGAGCAGCCTCGGCGCGGCGGGTGCGGGGACGGAGCCCGCTGCTGTTTCGACCACGGCCATGAGAGGCGTACTCCCCGAATTCTCCGCCGCCCTGTGGGTGAGGGTGCGCTGGTGTGCATTTCCGAACCGGCCCCCGGGGGTTTCCCGTCGGCCGTTCGAGCGCCATCAGACCGGATGTGCGGGGAGGTCCGCAAATCACCTCCGGCGGTTTTCCCCGGCATTGTTTCGGCGCGTATTGCGGCTTCATTCGGCGTCATTGCGCCGCAATACCGGCGTTGCAGAAGAACGGACATCGAGGGGCGAAACGGGCGTGCCGTCCCGAATCCTGAGATCTCCGCCACATCCCCCCGGGCATTGGTACGATCCCGGGGAGCCGCGACTGGCGCGCACGGATGGAACCGACCATCGGGAAGCGGCTCCGTGCACCCGCACGACAGTTGCCGAGCGCCTGGGCCGTCCGTACTCGTCCGTGCACCACGAGGAGACCGCCTTGGCCACCCCGCACACCCCTCATGCCGTTGAGGCCGCTCAGGCCCCGCACACCGCCGCCGGCGCGGCCGCCGACACCGCCTTCCGCAGCGCCCTCGACGTGGTCGCCGGCGTGGAGCCGCGGATCGCCGCCGCCATCGGCCAGGAGCTGGAGGACCAGCGCGCCTCGCTCAAGCTGATCGCCAGCGAGAACTACGCCTCCCCGGCCGTCCTGCTCGCCATGGGCAACTGGCTCAGCGACAAGTACGCCGAGGGCACCGCGGGCCGGCGCTTCTACGCGGGCTGCCGCAATGTCGACACCGTCGAGACCGTCGCCGCCGAGCACGCCCGCGCCCTGTTCGGCGCCGACCACGCCTACGTCCAGCCGCACTCCGGCATCGACGCCAACCTCACCGCCTTCTGGGCCGTCCTCTCCCAGCGGGTGGAGAGCCCGGCGCTGGAGCGGGCCAAGGTCCGGGGCGTCAACGACCTCACCGAGCAGGACTGGGCGCAGCTGCGCCAGTCGCTCGGCAACCAGCGGATGCTCGGCATGTCCCTGGACGCCGGGGGCCACCTCACCCACGGCTTCCGACCCAACATCTCGGGCAAGATGTTCGACCAGCGCAGCTACGGCACCGACCCGGCCACCGGCCTGATCGACTACGACGCGCTGCGCGAGACCGCCCGGGAGTTCCGCCCGCTGATCCTGGTCGCCGGCTACTCCGCCTACCCTCGACTGGTCGACTTCCGGCGGATGCGCGAGATCGCGGACGAGGTCGGCGCAACCCTCATGGTCGACATGGCGCACTTCGCCGGCCTCGTCGCGGGCAAGGTGCTGACCGGCGACCACGACCCCGTCCAGCACGCCCAGATCGTCACCACGACCACCCACAAGTCGCTGCGCGGCCCGCGCGGCGGCATGGTGCTGTGCGACACCGAACTGGCCGAACACGTCGACCGCGGCTGCCCGTTGGTGCTCGGCGGACCGCTCTCGCACGTCATGGCCGCCAAGGCGGTCGCCTTCGCCGAGGCCCGCCGACCCGAGTTCCAGACCTACGCCCACGCCGTCGTGGACAACGCCCGGGCGCTCGCCGAGGGCCTGCTGCGCCGCGGCGGCCGGCTGGTCACCGGCGGCACCGACAACCACCTCGTCCTCGCCGACGTCTCCGGCTACGGCCTGACGGGCCGTCAGGCGGAGGCGGCGCTGCTGGACTCGGGCGTCGTCACCAACCGCAACTCCGTCCCGCAGGACCCGAACGGCGCCTGGTACACCTCGGGCGTGCGCCTCGGCACCCCGGCCCTCACCACCCGCGGCCTCGGCACCGCCGAGATGGACGAGATCGCCGCCCTGATCGACACCGTCCTGCGCGCCACCACTCCGACCACCACCGCGGGCGGCGCCCCCTCCAAGGCCCAGTACCGCCTCGACGACGCCGTGCGCGACGGCGTCGCCAAGCGCGCCACCGACCTCCTCGCCCCCTTCCCCCTCTACCCGGGCGTCGACCTCACCTGACCGGCCGCACCTGACCGGCCCCGCCTGACCGACCTCACCTGACCGGTCCCGTCCAACCGCCCTCGATGCCCGAACCCCCCGGGGCCCCCGCCCCCCGAGGGGGGGGGCCGGGGCGGGGGGCGCTGGGGGGCCCCCCCCGGGGGGGCGGGGTGGTGTTTGGGGGGCGTGTTATGGGGGTTTACACACGCCCGCGTG
>NZ_JBHWIJ010000227.1:0-3712 GCF_042732255.1 Kitasatospora sp. NPDC059803
GGTCAGGCCGCCGACCAGCGGGAGGTCCCGGATGCCGCCGCCCGCGCTCAGCGGGCCGGTCAGCCCGCCGGTGCCGACCGGGGCCAGGCCCTGGTCGGGCTTGACGGTCGCGCCGTTGTTGAGCACGTCGGCCGAGGAGTTCGCCCACGGGTCCAGGCGCAGGTCCTTGACCGGCGCGAGCCCGTAGCCGAGGCCGGAGGTCGTCCCGTTCAGCGCCTGACCGACGTCGGTCTTCGCCAGCTTGGCCGGGCCCGACGCGGGGGCCGAACCGGTCGTGGTGGCGGCCTGCGCCGAACCCGCGCCGAGCAGCATCGTGGCGCCGACGGCGACGACCAGGCAGGCCCCGCTCTTCTTCGAAACCATGCGGATCACCCTTCGGTGGATCGGGGGCCGGACGGCCACCGGCCGCCCGGGGATGCCGAACTGCCCCCCGGCCGGCTGGTCGGGGGGCAGTACGGCCGGAACGGGTGCCGATCGGGGATCAGCAGTCGTCCGCGGGCGGCGGGGGGAGCTCCACGTTGGCGCAGGTGTTGCCGAAGGCCGGGTTCAGCAGGCCGACGATGTTGATGGAGTTGCCGCACAGGTTGATCGGGATGTGCACCGGGATCTGGAGCTGGTTGCCGGAGAGCACACCGGGGGAGCCGGCGGCCACACCCTCGGCGCCGGAGCTGGCGAACGCACCGCCGGCGGCACCGAGGACCAGACCGGTGGCGGCCAGGGACAGGACGGCGGCCTTCTTGAAGTTGCGCATGTCTTTCCTCCGTTTTCTGCCCGACGGATGGGAAATGTCGGGAGCCGGGCGAGCACGAATACTCACCCGCTGGTTTCTGGGGATTGCCGTGATTGTCACTCCGGCGGCGCACACCGGCGTGTTTCGCCCATGGCTCGGGCGTCGACGCGGCCGCCGCGTTGTTCCAGCACCTCGCGAACAATTCCCGCACGGCCGGGAGCGGTTCGGGCAGAGGTGCGACCAGGGGAATTCCCGGTCAGGCGCTGAGGCAGTTATTGCCGAACGCCGGGTTCAGGAGGCCCACGACGTCGATCGAGTTGCCGCACACGTTGAGCGGAATGTGCACGGGCACCTCCACCGAGTTGCCCGAGACCGCGCCGGCCGAGCCGGCCGCGACACCCTCGGCGGACGCGCCGTGCAGGTGGTGGGCGGACGCGACGCCAGCGCCGGCGGCGAGCAGGGCGGCGCCGGCCGCGGTGCCGACGACGCCGTGGGCGAGCTTGCGCATGGGCGGTACTCGATTCGTGTGAAGGGGGCCGGGTGGATCGTGTTCCGCCAGAGAGAACGAGGCACCGTGCGAGGGGAAACGGTCCGGTCCGCTGATCACCCGAATGCCGGTCGCCGTCTCCGTTGGGCCGGATGGGTGACAGTGCGTCCACTGTCGCAACCGGCCCGGGTGGGTGTCGTTCTTGATGTCGCACTCCCCGTGCATCTCTGTATGAACAGTCAGGAGGCTCGTATGAGCATCAAGAAGACCGCCGCCGTCGGCGCGGCCGTGGTGGGCATCGTGGCCGCCGGCGCCGGCACCGCGATGGCCAGCTCCGGCGCCGAGGGTGTCGCCGCGGGTTCCCCCGGTGTCATCTCGGGCAACCAGGTTCAGGTTCCGGTTCACATCCCGGTCAACCTGTGCGGCAACACCATCGACATCATCGGCCTGCTCAACCCGGCGTTCGGCAACCACTGCGCCAACGCGGGCTGATCCTGCTCCCGGTTCGGCCGGTACGAGCCGCTGTTCCGCGCTTCCCTCCTGGGGCGCGGGGCGGCGGCTCTCCGCATGTCCGGGGGCGTGTCGGGGCGTCAGGTTCCGGCGGTGTCACAAGCCTTGTTGCGTTACTTGTCAGTACCTAGAATGTGAGACCTGCTCACCTTTCTTGCTCCGCGCCGCTCGGCGCCCGGCCGGGCGGCCCCCCACCCCCCGCAAGGAGTCGCGTGTGATCAGGTCCCGACTGACAGCGGCGCGGCGGCCCCGGACGGTGGCGCGCCGCTCCCCGTACGGCGCGCTGCTCGCCACCGGCGCCCTCGTCGCCACCCTCGGCCTGGCCGGCGCCCCCGCCGCCCTCGCCGACCCGGCCCCCGCGGCCGGCGCCACCCGCCCGGCCGCCATCGTCGCCCTCGGCGACAGCGCCATCTCCGGGGAGGGCGCCGGCACCGACACCAACGACGGCTACTTCCCGGAGACCGACAGCCCCACCAACTACTGCCACCGGCACCCCAAGTCGGAGATCTTCGTCACCGACATCCCCGGCGTCACCCCGATCGACCTCGCCTGCTCCGGCGCCCAGACCGGCGACCTGGTCAGCGACCCCGAGCTCGCCAAGGTCACCGGCTCCGGCAGCGGCGACTTCGGCGAGCCCAAACAGGACGTCAAACTCGCCGACGCGGCGGGCAAGTACGACGTGAAGATGGTCGTCGTCACGATCGGCGCCAATGACGACTTCGACTTCAGCGGGATCATGATGCACTGCCTCGCGCAGTACTTCCCGATCCCCAAGGACCAGGGCTGCCGCGACACCATCGGCAGCGACGAGATCGTCCAGCGCGCCAAGCGGGTCCAGCCCAAGGTCGTCGCGGCGCTCCAGAACATCCGGCAGACCATGCGGAAGGCGGGCTACGCCGACTCCTCGTACCAGCTGGTCTACCAGTCGTACTTCAATCCGATCACCCCGGACATCCGGCGCAACGACTACCTCGGCAAGGTCGCCGACGGCTGCCCGGCCTTCCCCGAGGACCTCGCCTGGGGCCACAACTGGGTGGTGCCGACCTTCAGCGACGCGCTGCGCGGCGCCGCCGAGCAGGTGCCCGGCGTGCGCTACCTCGACCAGCGGCGGGTCGCCTTCGGCCACGAGGTCTGCGCGGAGTGGACCAGTTCCCCGTACGAGTACAGCAACGGGGACGTCATCAACCTCGCCGAGTGGGCCCGCAACGGCTGCGACTCGCAGATCGGCATCCCCGGGCTGTGCATGAACATGGTCCGCCAGTCGTACCACCTGAGGGTGGCCGGCTACCGCGGCGAGGGCGTCTGCCTCGGCCAGTTCTTTGCCAAGCCCGAACTGGCGCAGGCCTACTGCACGCTCAACCAGCAGAACACCACCTCCATCCAGCCGCTCACCCCCGGGCAGCCGTTCGCGGACGTCCCCGAGGACGGCTCCTGGTACCAGCTCACCAACGCGGCCAGCGGCAACGCGCTCGACCTCACCGGCGGCGGCACCTACGGCGACTCCACCAACGGCCGGGCCGCCATCACCTATCCGGCCACCGGCGGGCTCAACCAGTCCTTCGTCCTGGAGGCCAAGGCCGGCGGCAGCTACGAGCTCGACTTCAGCGGCAACCGGGACATGTGCCTGGACGCCAACGCCGCCTCCACCGCCGCCGGCACCCGCATCCAGCAGTGGCGCTGCAACGGCGGCGGCAACCAGCACTGGGTCCTCAAGCCGGCCGGCGGCGGCCGCTACAAGATCGCCGACTCCCAGGACCCGACCAAGGTGATCGCCCCCGGCACCACCCTCGACGCCAAGGGCAACCCCGCCGTCGAACTCGCCACCGACACCGGCGCCGCCGGCCAGCTCTGGCAGCTCACCAAACTCGGCATCGTCTACCTCCACGGCTGATCCCCGGCCCCTCCGCGGGGGGGGGGGGCGGCGGCCCGCCCGCTCGGGGGGGGGCGCCGCGGGGGGGGGCGGTGGGGGGGGGGGGGGGCGCGCT
>NZ_JBHWIJ010000227.1:3722-14112 GCF_042732255.1 Kitasatospora sp. NPDC059803
GCCCCCCCCACCCCCCCCCCACACCCCCCGCCCCCCCCCACCCCCCGCGCGCGCCCGCCGCCCCCCGCCGCCCCCCCCCCCCCCCCCGGCGCCCCCCCCCCCCGCCACGGGGTTTTCGGGGCGGGCGGGCGTTCGCGGGGCAGGTGGGGGTGTGCCGTAGGCTCACCTGAAATCGCTGCGCCGTAGCCGCGCGGACCACCAGCGTGGCGGGGAGTACCCAGAGCAGATGAGCACGGCATCGAGCACCGAGTCGTCCAGCACCGAGCCCGGCGCGCCCGCGGCGCCGGAGACGGAGCGGCCCGCGGAGCGCTCCGAGGAGCGGGCGGCCCGGCGGCCCGGGCGGTTCGGCGCCCTGGTGGACCGCTTCGCGCCCGCGCTCGGGGCGTACGCGGTGGTCAAGGCCATCGGCCTCACGGTCTTCATGCTGCTGCTGTCGCACACCGGGGACTACCTCAAGAAGAACCCGGGCCGCGGCGGCGGTGCCCAGCCGTGGGACGTGCTGGGCACCTGGGACGGCGTCTGGTACCAGCGGATCGCCGAGAACGGCTACGACCCGCAGCTGCTCCCGATGCACGGCTGGCCGCTGGCCTCCTACTACGAGAACTCGGCCGCCTTCTTCCCGCTCTACCCGTGGCTGATGCGGCTGGTCGGCGCGGTCACCGGGCTCGGCCCGTACGGCTCCGGGATCGCCGTCTCGGTGATCGCCTCGCTCGTCGCGGCGGCGGGGATCTTCGCGATCGCGGAGCGGCTCGGCGGCTTCCGGGCGGGCGTGATCGCCGCGGTGATCTGGGGCCTGTTCCCGGGTTCGGGGGTGGAGTGGGCGGTCTACTCGGACTCGCTGTTCGTCGCGCTGTCCGCCTGGGCCTGCTACTGCGTGATGACCCGCCACTGGCTGACGGCCGGCGTGCTGGCGCTGGTGGCGGGCCTCAACCGGCCGACCGCCGCCGCGCTGATCGCCGCGGTGTCGATCGCCGCGCTGGTGGCGCTGATCCGGCGCACCGACGGGGTGGCCCGGCCGCTGACCGCGATGCTGATCACCCCGTGGGGCCTGATCGGGTACGTCGTCTGGGTCGGCTACCGGATGGGCGACTGGGGCGGCTACTTCAAGCTCCAGCGGGGCGCCTGGAACCGCTACTTCGACGGCGGCGCCTCCACGGTCCGCACGATCATGGACGTGATCACCGGGCACTGGAACTTCTGGCAGTCCAACCCCGTCCCGGACCTGATCGCGATCGCCCTGCTGATGGCCCTGCCCGGACTGCTGGTGCTGCTGTGGCGCACCCGGCCGCCGCTGGTGCTGGTGGTCTACACGGTGCTCACCATCGCCACCGCGCTGAGCAGCAACCAGATCTTCGGCAACATCTCGCGCTACCTGCTGCCGGCCTTCCCGCTGTTCATCGGCCTGGCGGTGGCGCTGCGCCGGGTGCGGACGTCCTCGCTGGTCGGCCTGCTCGCGATGCCCGTGGTGGCGGCGGGCTGGTACGCGGGGTATGCGCTGTTCGAGTTGGGCATCCCGTAGACCCGGGGTTGGTTGCCAACGGGATCATCCGGCAGCGGACGGGCCGTTGCTAATCTCGGACGTATGACGACGACCCCGCCCGTGCGCCAGATCCGTGACATCTCCGGCCTGCTGGACCACGCGAGCCACGTGCTGGCGACCCGGATGGCGGCCGCCTTCACCGAGCTCGGGATCACCCCCCGCGCGTACTCCGTGCTGTTCCACGCGCAGGAGACCGAGCGCACCCAGATCCAGCTGGCCGAGCTGTCGGACCTGGACAAGACCACCATGGTGGTCACCGTGGACGAGCTGGAGAAGGCGGGCCTGGCCGAGCGCCGCCCGTCCGCGACCGACCGCCGGGCCAGGATCATCTCCGTCACCGAGGCGGGCGAGCGCGCCGTCGAGCGGGGCACCGCGATCGCCGACCGGGTGCACCGGGAGGTGCTGGAGTCACTGCCCGGCCCGGAGCGGGACGTGTTCGTGTCGGCGTTGACGCGCCTGGTGGACGGGCCGCTGGCGGAGCCGGTGGAGAGCGAACGGGGGTTCGGGGGGGCCCGCCGCCCCGGCAACACCGCCCGCGTGTAAAAACCCCTCCCCCCGGGCCGCCTTCCCCCGGCGGGGGCGAAGGGCCCCGGAAGTCCTACGGCCAGACCAGGCAGTACAGCTGGTGCCCGGCCTCGTGCAGGCGGTTGGCGAAGTCCTGCCACTCGTGCAGCATGCTGTAGATCACGAAGGCGTCGCGCGGTCCGCGCCGGTCGGGGACGGTGGACCAGATGAAGGCGGCGGCGCCGAGTTCGGTCTCGTCGGCCTTGCGGAGCGGTTCGACGACGTTCTGCGGGAGTTGGACGACGGCGTAGTCGGGGTGCAGCACGACGAGTTCCAGCGGCGGGACCTGGTGCAGCGGGACGCCCTGGATGCCGGTGAGGACCATGGCGCTCATGGTCTCCGGCTTGATCTTGGTGGAGAGGTGGCCGTTGGGGGAGCCGCTGGTCTCCATCAGGTCGCCGAGCCGCCCGAGCGAACCGAGTTCGCCGGCGTCCAGGCCGAGCCCGCCGGGTCCGAGGGCGGTGGGGACTCTGGCGGCGGTGGCGCGATCCGGTGCGCCGAAGTACTTGTACGTCACCCCCACGCGTCCCTCACCCCGCCTCTCGCCGCCGCGGCGGCCACGACCCGTGCCCGCTCCCTTACCCCCGCGTGCGGTTTCGGCGGGCCTGCGGGAGCCCCCCGCAGCCTCGTCGTAGCCGTCCTGCGCCTCGGACACTCGGACCATCCTCACCGGAATTCGCCGGAATCGACAGACCCCCGCACGTCCGGCGTCCCTCCGGACGTGCTCCTTACCCGTCATGCGCCGCCGTACCCACTCGCGGTACGCGGCAGTCCTCTCCACACCCCTGCACACAACCGGAACACTTGCGCACTCTGAGTGCACAGTCTGACTGGTCCGTGCTCCGGAGCAGTCAGCGGCCCCGTCTGTACGGACAACCGTACAGACAACGGTGCCCGGATCATCGTTCCAGATGATCGGGTCCGACATGCAGAGCTCAAGGACACGATTTGAGACCATGTCTCCCGTGAGCTACCCCTACGAAGCCCCCCAGTCCCAGTCGCTGTTCGACCGCGCCTCCGTCGTGACGCCCGGCGGCGTCAACTCCCCGGTGCGCGCCTTCCGCGCGGTCGGCGGCACGCCGCGCTTCATGGTGTCCGGCACCGGCCCCTACCTCACCGACGCCGACGGCCGCGAGTACGTCGACCTGGTGTGCTCGTGGGGCCCGATGATCCTCGGCCACGCGTACCCCGCGGTGATCGACGCCGTCCAGCAGGCGGTCATCCGCGGCACCTCCTTCGGCACGCCCGGCCAGGGCGAGGTCGAGCTGGCCGAGGAGATCGTCGGCCGGGTCGCCCCGGTCGAGCAGGTCCGCCTGGTCTCCTCTGGCACCGAGGCCACCATGTCCGCGATCCGGCTGGCCCGCGGCTTCACCGGGCGCGCGAAGGTGGTGAAGTTCGCCGGCTGCTACCACGGCCACGTGGACGCCCTGCTGGCCGCCGCCGGTTCGGGCGTGGCCACCTTCGGCCTGCCGGACACCCCGGGCGTCACCGGCGCCCAGGCCGGCGACACCATCGTGCTGCCCTACAACGACCTGGCCGCCGTCGAGCAGGCCTTCGCCGCCCACCCGGGCGAGATCGCCTGCGTGATCACCGAGGCCTCGCCCGGCAACATGGGCGTCGTCCCGCCGCTGCCCGGCTTCAACGCGGGCCTGGCCCGGCTCTGCCGGACGAACGGCGCGCTGTTCGTCTCGGACGAGGTGATGACCGGCTTCCGCGTCTCCAAGGCCGGCTGGTACGGCCTGGAGGCGGCGAACGAGGGCTGGGCGCCGGACCTGCTGACCTTCGGCAAGGTCATGGGCGGCGGCTTCCCGGCCGCGGCCTTCGGCGGGCGCGCCGACGTGATGGCCCACCTGGCCCCGGCCGGCCCGGTCTACCAGGCGGGCACCCTGTCCGGTAACCCGATCGCCACCGCGGCCGGCCTGGCCCAACTGCGCGGCTGCACCGACGAGGTGTACGCGACGGTGGACAAGGTCGCCGCCGAGATCTCCGGCCTGGTGTCGCAGGCGCTCACCAAGGAGGGCGTGACGCACCGGCTGCAGACCGCCGGGAACATGTTCTCGGTGTTCTTCACCGAGGCCGCCGTCACCAACTACGACGAGGCCAAGACCCAGGAGGCGTACCGTTTCACCGCCTTCTTCCACGCGATGCTCGCCGAGGGCGTCTACCTGCCGCCGTCCGCCTTCGAGTCCTGGTTCGTCTCGGCGGCCCACGACGAGCGGGCGATCGAGCGGATCGCCGCCGCCCTTCCGGCCGCCGCCCGCGCGGCCGCCGCGGCCACGGCCTAGTCCATCCCTGCGAGCCCCAGGAGTACTGAGAAGTGAGCGCCAAAGAGATCACCGTCGTCCATCTGATGCGGCACGGTGAGGTGCACAACCCGGAGGGCATCCTGTACGGGCGCCTGCCGGGCTACCGGCTGTCCGAGCTGGGCCGGGAGATGGCCGAGCGGGTCGCCGAGGACCTGGCCGGCCGGGACATCACCCACGTGGTGGCGTCCCCGCTGGAGCGGGCCCAGGAGACCGCCGGGCCGATCGCCAAGGCGCACGGCCTGGACGTCGCGGCGGACGAGCGGCTGATCGAGGCGGACAACATCTTCGAGGGCAAGACCTTCGGCGTCGGCGACGGCTCGCTGCGGAACCCGGGCTACTGGAAGTACCTCACCAACCCGTTCAAGCCCTCCTGGGGCGAGCCCTACCTCGACCAGGTGGTGCGGATGATGGGCGCGCTCGGCGCCGCCCGGGACGCCGCGCGCGGGCACGAGGCGGTCTGCGTCAGCCACCAGCTGCCGATCTGGATCGTCCGCTCCTTCGTCGAGCGCCGCCGGCTCTGGCACGACCCGCGCCGCCGGCAGTGCTCGCTGGCCTCGCTGACCAGCTTCACCTTCGAGGGCGACAAGATCGTCTCGGTCGGCTACCGCGAGCCGGCCCGCGACCTGCTGCCCGCGCACCTGATCGGCAAGGGCGGCAAGGACAAGCCGGTGGGCAAGAGCTTCGGCGCGTGAGCCCGCGGGGCCGTTGGTAAACCCCGCGTAAATATGGGATCGGGCCGCCCGGCGAGAGCCTGGCGGCCCGACTCCGCCACAGGTCAGAGGGGGTGCGACGCGCTAGGGAGGACCCCGGCGAACCTGCCCGGAACTCCATGCGAAACTTTTCACATGTCTGCCATGGCGCGCCCCCGTCCCCGTGTCGCCGCAGCCGCCGCCACTGTCGCCGCCGCTGCGCTCGTCCTCACCGGCTGTTCCTCCTCGGGCTCGTCGGGCAGCGGCGAAGGCCAGGTCGGCTTCGTCACCGTCAAGGGGACCAACCTGTCGAAGGTGGACACCGGCAAGCGTGGGAGCGCCCCCGACATCTCCGGGGAGACCCTGGACGGCGGCCAGACCAAGCTCTCGGACTACCACGGCAAGGTCGTGGTGCTGAACGTCTGGGGCTCCTGGTGCGGGCCGTGCCGGGCCGAGGCGAAGAGCCTCCAGGCCGTCTCGGAGAAGTACAAGGACCAGGGCGTCCAGTTCCTCGGCGTCAACACCCGGGACAGCGACAAGACCAACGCCGTCCGCTTCGAGCAGGAGCAGGGCGTCACCTACCCGAGCATCTTCGACCCGGCCGGCACCCAGCTGCTCAAGTTCCCCAAGGGCAGCCTCAGCCTGCAGTCGCTCCCGACCACCCTGATCGTCGACCGCGACGGCAAGCTGGCCGCCCGCGCCGTCGGCGGCACGACCCAGGACGCGCTGGAGTCGATCCTCCAGCCGGTGGTCGCGGAGCAGAAGCAGTGAGCCTGCCGCTACAACTCGCCGACAACACCGGGACCCTCCAGAGCGGGGCACTGCTGGTGGCCGCGCCGATCGCGCTGGCCGCCGGGCTGGTCTCGTTCTTCTCGCCCTGCGTGCTGCCGCTCGTCCCCGGTTACCTGTCGTACGTGACCGGCTTCTCCGCCGCCGACCTCGCGGACGCCCGCGGTGCCCGGCGCGGCCGGATGCTGCTCGGGGCGACGCTGTTCATCCTCGGCTTCACCGCGGTGTTCGTCTCGGGCGGGGCGCTGTTCGGCCAGTTCGGCGACACCCTCCAGGCGCACAAGCGGGTCATCTCGATCGTGCTCGGCGCGCTGACCATCGTCATGGGCCTCGCCTTCATGGGCCTCGTCCCCGGCCTGAGCATGCGCGAGGTGCGCTCCCACCGCCGCCCGGCGGTCGGCCTGTGGGGCGCCCCGCTGCTCGGCATGGTGTTCGGCGTCGGCTGGACGCCCTGCATCGGCCCGACCCTGGCGACCGTCCAGAACCTGGCCCTGAACCAGGCCGACGCGGAGCGCGGCGCCCTGCTGATGACCTTCTACTGCCTCGGCCTGGGCGTACCGTTCATCGTGGCCGCGCTCGCCTTCCGCCGGGCACTGGGTGCCTTCGGCTGGGTCAAGCGGCACTACCCGCTCGTCATGCGGATCGGCGGCGGCATGCTCGTCGCGGTCGGTCTGCTGCTCGTCACCGGGATCTGGGACTCCATGATGAGTGAACTGCAGTCCTGGACCGCCGACTTCTCGATCGGAATCTGACCGTGAGCAAGACCACGACCGAGGCCGAGCTGCCCCTGGCGCCGGACGACGCGGCCGCCGAGCGGCTCAGCACCGCGCCGGTCGAGTCCGAGGGCCCGACCGGCATAGGGGTCCTGGGCTGGGCGCGCTGGATGTGGCGCCAGCTGACCTCGATGCGGGTCGCGCTGATCCTGCTCTTCCTGCTGTCGCTGGCCGCCATCCCGGGCTCGCTGATCCCGCAGTACCAGAACGGTCAGGGCCTGCTCAAGGTCGAGGCGTGGAAGACGCACCACACCGCGGTCGCGCCGATCTACGAGAAGCTCCAGCTGTTCGACGTCTACAGCTCGGTCTGGTTCTCCGCGATCTACATCCTGCTGTTCGTCTCGCTGGCCGGCTGCATCGTCCCGCGCACCTGGCAGTTCGTCGGCGTGCTGCGGGCCCAGCCGCCGACCGCGCCGCGCAACCTGACCCGGATGCCGGTCTACGCGGCCTGGCGCACCGAGGCGGACGCCGACGCGGTGAACGCCGCCGCCCACCGGCTGCTGCGCAAGCGCCGGTTCCGCACCAACCTGGCCGGCGGCTCGGTGGCCGCCGAGAAGGGCTACCTGCGCGAGGTCGGCAACCTGCTCTTCCACATGTCGCTGTTCGCGCTGCTCGGCGGCTTCGCCTGGGCCAGCCTGGCGTCCGGCACCGGCGGCAAGCTGATGGTCGAGGGCGAGGGCTACTCCAACACCATCACCCAGCTCGACGACTTCAACGGCACGCGGTTCTACGGCACCGAGGACCTCGACCCCTTCTACCTGAAGCTGAACGGCTTCACCGCCAAGTTCCAGGACAAGGGCGACCAGATCGGCGCCGCCCGGCAGTTCACCGCGAACGTCGAGTACACGGCGGGCGAGGACACCTCGAAGCTCAAGCAGGGCACGATCGAGGTCAACCATCCGCTGGAGATCGGCGGCAGCAAGGTCTTCCTGATCGGCCACGGCTACGCCCCGGTCATCACCGTCAAGAACGGCAAGGGCGACGTCGTCTACCGGGGTGCCGTGCCGTTCCTGCCGCAGGACGGCAACCTGACCTCGACCGGTGTCGTGAAGGTCTCCGACTACGGCGCTGGCCCGGACGGCAACCCGACCCAGATGGGCTTCTCCGGCTTCTTCCTGCCGACCGCGCCGCTGAGCTTCGAGGGCACCGGCCCGGTCTCGCTCTACCCCGGCGACGCCGCCCCCGAGCTGGTGCTGAACGCCTTCGCGGGCGACCTGGGCACCGACTCCGGCCTGCCGCAGAACATCTACCAGCTCAACGACCGGAAGCTGACCCAGCTGACCCAGGACGGCCAGCCCGCCAAGGCCCGGCTCAAGCCCGGCCAGGCCTGGGACCTGCCGGACGGCTACGGCAGCGTCACCTTCGAGGGCTACAAGCAGTGGGCCAGCTTCAACGTCTCGCACCGCCCGGGCAACACGATCGCCCTGACCGGTGCGGTGCTGGCGATCCTCGGCCTGATCGGCTCGCTGTTCGTGCAGCGCCGCCGGATCTGGGTGCGCGCGGTCGCCCTGCCGGGCGGCGGCACCCAGGTGGAGCTGGCCGGCCTGGCCCGCAGTGAGTCGGCGAAGATCGCCGAGGAGCTGGCCGAACTCGCGGTGGACCTCCAGGACGACGCCCCGGCGTCGGAGGACGAGGACGACGCCGCACCCGAAGGCCCCACAGCCGAAGGCCCCGCGCCCGAGGACCCCGCAGTCCCTGCCGACCAGAACTCCAAGGAGTAGACGGTGCATCTCGCCTCGGGGGTCGACCCACAGCTGGCCGACCTCTCCAACAAGCTGATCTATTCGGCGATGGTGGTCTACACACTCGCCATGTTCGCCCACATGATCGAGTGGACCTTCGGCAGCAAGGGCGCCGTCGCCGTCCGCTCGACGGAGCAGTCGGGCAGCCTGTCCGAGACCGTCGCCGGGACCAAGGGCGCGAAGAAGGTCACCGTCACCGTGGCGGGGGCCGGCGGCGGCACCACCACGCTCACCCGCACCGCCCTGGCGGGCGAGGGCGCGACGGTGGTCACCAGCGGGCGCGGCGCGGACGAGGAGGACGGCCCGGGCGCGGCCGGCAACAGCACCCGGGCCGACCTGGCCGGCCGGATCGCGGTCTCGCTCACCGTGCTGGGCGCCCTGCTGCACGCCGGCGGCATCGTCACCCGCGGCCTCTCGGTCTCCCGCTGGCCGTGGGGCAACATGTACGAGTTCTCCTGCGCCTTCGCCTTCGCCATGACGGCGGCGTACCTGGTGCTGCTGGCCTCGAAGAAGAACGTCCGCTGGCTCGGCCTGCCGGTCGTGCTCGCTGGGCTGCTGACCCTCGGCATCGCCACCACGGTGCTCTACACCGACTCCGAGCAGCTCGTCCCGGCGCTGCACTCGCCGTGGCTGGCGATCCACGTCTCGACCGCGATCTTCTGCGGCGGCGCCTTCTACGCGGCGTTCATCGCCACGTTGCTGTACCTCGGCAAGGACTCCTTCGACAAGCGGATCGCGGCCGGCCTGACCACCGGCCCGCTGGGCACCCCGGCGTCGGTCTGGCGCCGGCTGCCCGCCGCGTCCACCTTCGACAAGCTGTCCTACCGGATCAACGCCCTGGTCTTCCCGCTCTGGACCTTCACCATCATCGCGGGCGCGATCTGGGCCGAGGCGGCCTGGGGCAAGTACTGGGAGTGGGACCCGAAGGAGACCTGGTCGTTCATCACCTGGGTCGCCTACGCCTGCTACCTGCACGCCCGCGCGACGGCCGGCTGGAAGGGCCGCAAGGCGGCCTACCTGGCGCTGGCGGCCTTCGCCTGCTGGCTCTTCAACTACTACGGCGTGAACATCTTCGTCACCGGCAAGCACTCCTACGCGGGGATCTGACCGGGGCACACAGTCACCCACCGGCCCGGCTCTCCGCAGAAGGTAGCCGGGCCGAGGTGCGACAGGGGTAGTTCGTGCCGGCCGCCGGCCGGCACGGGGAGGAACGAGGAGGAAATCGCGCAATGGAGTGCGACGAGGTCATGCTGACCGTCCGAATCACCGCCGCCGAGCGCACGTTGCTCCGCCGGCTCGCCCAGGGACACCGCAGCGACGTGTCCGAGGTGGTGGCCGACGGCCTGCTGGACATCATCCCCACGCTCAGCTCGCCGGGGGACGCCTACCGCCTGCTGGGCGCTCTGACGGCGCCGGCGCCGTGCGCGCTGACGGTCTGGCTGCCGACCCCGCTGGCCGACCTGCTGGTGCCCGGCGCGGCGCGGATCGCGCAGGTCACCGAGGTCCGGATCGAGTCGGCCAGCGCGATGCTGGGCGCGGCGCTGCGGCTCTGGCTGGCCCAGGACCCGGTCCGGCTGGCCACCAACCTCAGCGTGATGCACGCGGGTCGGCCGTCGGCACTGGTCGCCGCCTAGCGGGCGGCCAAGGGGGTACTCAGGGGGTGTTCAAGGGGCGCTCAAGGGGTGCTCAGGGGGTGCTCAGGGGAGGCCGTTCAACTGGCCAGCGGCAGCCGGGGGCTGCCGATGCCCTGGCCGGCGGGGCGGTCGTCGAAGGCCTCCCGCCGGGCGGGCACCGTCGGCGGCTCGGCCGGTCTGTCGCCCGGTCTGTCACCCCGTCTGTCCGCCGGCCTGTCCGCCGATCCGTCGGCGGGCCCGTCGATCGGTTCGGTGAACAACCGGCAGTACGGGCGCGGGGGGCGGGCGGCGCGGGCGGCCTCACCGCGGCGCCCCCGCGGGGGCCCCACGGCGGGGGAGGCCGCGGGCGCCGC
>NZ_JBHWIJ010000228.1:0-14083 GCF_042732255.1 Kitasatospora sp. NPDC059803
GTCGACCAGTCCTCTGGTCGACCGGGCCCGCCGCTCATCGGGGCGCGTCCCGGCTACTGCTTGCGCAGCTCCCGGACGGCCGCCTCCAGCCGCTGCCCGTAGTCGGCGTCGGCCTTGCGGAAGTTGTCGACCGCCCGCTCGACGATGTCCTCGCGGTCGGCGGAGACCTTGGCGATGAAGCCGGCCAGGTTGGCGATCAGTCGCTGCTTCTCGTCCTCCGAGAACAGCCGGTACAGGTTGCCGGCCTGCACGAAGTCATCGTCCTCTGCGTGCGAGGGCGCCTCGTGGTTGCCGGTGGCGCCGGTGACCGCGGTGGCGGCCCACAGCGGGCGGCCGGTCTGCACCGGGCCGCCGAAGCTGTTCGGCTCGTAGTTCTTCTGGCGGCCGTGGCGGCCGTCGTACAGGTGGCCGTCGCGGCTGTTGGTGCGCGCCTCGGTGGCGTGCGGGCGGTTCACCGGCAGGTGGTCGGCGTTGATGCCGACGCGGTAGCGGTGGGCGTCCGCGTACGCGAACAGGCGGCCCTGCAGCATCTTGTCGGGGGACGGGCCGATGCCGGGCACGAAGTGCGACGGGGAGAAGATCGACTGCTCGACCTCGGCGAAGACGTTGTCGGGGTTGCGGTTGAGCTCCAGCCGCCCGATCTCGACCGGCGGGTAGTCGGCGTGCGGCCAGACCTTGGTGAGGTCGAAGGGGTTGAAGCGGTACTGCGCCGCGTCGGCCGCCGACATGATCTGGACCTGCACGGTCCAGCTGGGGAACTCACCGCGCTCGATCGACTCGCGCAGGTCGCGCTGGTGGCTGTCCGGGTCCTCGCCGGCCAGCCGGTTGGCCTCGTCCTGGGTGAGGTTCCTGATGCCCTGGTCGGTCTTGAAGTGGTACTTGACCCAGAAGTGCTCGCCGGCCTCGTTCTGCCACTGGAAGGTGTGCGAGCCGTAGCCGTTGAGGTGGCGGTAGCTGGCCGGGATGCCGCGGTCGCCGAACAGCCAGGTCACCTGGTGGGTGGCCTCGGGCGACAGGCCCCAGAAGTCCCAGACGTTGTCCGCCTCCTGGGAGCCGGTGTACGGGTCGCGCTTCTGGGTGTGGATGAAGTCGGGGAACTTCACGGCGTCCTTGATGAAGAACACCGGGGTGTTGTTGCCGACGAGGTCGTAGTTGCCCTCCTCGGTGTAGAACTTCAGCGCGAAGCCGCGTGGGTCGCGCACCGCGTCGGCCGAGCCGAGGTTGCCGGCCACGGTGGAGAACCGCAGGAAGACCTCGGTCTGCTTGCCGACCTCGGACAGGAACGAGGCCCGGGTGTAGGACGCCAGGTCGGCGGTCACCGTGAAGGTGCCGTAGGCCGCCGCGCCGCGGGCGTGCACCACGCGCTCCGGGATCCGCTCGCGGTTGAAGTGCGCGAGCTTCTCGAAGAGCTGCTGGTCCTGGATGAGCGCCGGGCCGCCGGGGCCCGCGGTCTCGGTGTTCTGGTTGTCGGCGACGGGGGCACCCGCCTCCGTGGTGAGGGTGGGGCGCAGCTCGTCCTGGGTCGTCATAAGAGGGCCTCCGCGTTATCCGGTCGTGACGACTCGATCCTAACTTGGACTTTGTCCAAGTCAACACTGGAACCAATCTAAGAGCGTGACTTACCCTGTTCCCATGAGCGACCTGCTGGAACGACTTCGCGGACGCGGCTGGCGGCTGACCTCACAGCGCCGGGTCGTGGCCGAGGTCCTCGACGGCGACCACGTCCACCTCACCGCGGACGAGGTGCACGCCCGCGCCGTCGCCCGCCTGCCCGAGATCAGCCGCGCGACCGTCTACAACACCCTCGGCGAACTGGTCGGCCTCGGCGAGGTCCTGGAGGTCGCCACCAACGGGCGCGCCAAGCGCTACGACCCCAACGCCCACCGCGCCCACCAGCACCTGGTCTGCTCCGGCTGCGGCGCCATCCGCGACGTCCACCCGCACGGCGACCCGCTCGCCGCCCTCCCGGCCGGCGAACGCTTCGGCTTCACCGTCACCACCGCCGAGGTCACCTACCGCGGCCTGTGCCCGGACTGCACGGGCACGCCGTAACGCGGCCCCGCCCGCCCGGCGGGAACCGCCGCACCCGCCCTACGCGCTCAGCTCCGCGTGCAGCGCGCCCAGCAGGCGCCCGGCCCGCTCCGCCACCTCGGCCGGCCCGTAGTCGGCCGCCCGGCGGCACCAGTTCTCCGCCTGCACCGGCTCCCCCCGGCGCAGCGCCAGCAGCGCCAGGCGCAGCGCCGCCCGCCCGTGCCCGGCGTCGGCCGCCCGGGTGTACCAGAGCATCGCCTGCGCCTCGCGGTCCTGCCGGGCCAGCAGCAGCCCCAGGTTGAAGGCGGCGCTGCGGCTGCCGGCCTCGGCCGCCCGCCGGTACCAGCTCTCGGCGATCTCCAGCGCGCCGCGCTCGGCCGCCCGCACCCCCATCCGCACCTGCGCCCGCCGGTGCCCGGCATCGGCCGCCAGCGCGTACCAGTGCTCGGCCTCGGTGTCCGCGTCACCGCGCCGGTCCAGCACCGAGGCCAGCCGGAACGCGCCCTCCGCCGACCCGCCGGACGCCGCCTGCCGGTAGCGCTCCAGCGCGCCGGCCAGGTTGCCCCGCTGCTCCTGGGCGACGGCCAGTTGCAGCGCGGCCTCGCCGTGGCCCTCGGCGGCGGCCCGCGCGTACCACTCCTGGGCCTGCCGCTGCTCGCCGCGCCCGGCGTGCAGCACGCCCAGGTTGAACGCGCCGTCCACGCTGCCGGCCTCGGCCGCCTTGGAGAACCACGGCTCGGCACCGGTCTCCTCGCCGCGCTGCAACAGCACCACGGCCAGCGCGTTGCAGGCCTCCCGGTGCCCGGCGTACGCGGCCCGGCGGTACCACTGCTCGGCCTGCTGGTCGCGGCCGGTGGCGACACAGAGCAGGCCGAGGTTGAAGGCGCCGTTCTGGTCGCCCGCGTCCAGGGCGGTGCGGTACCAGCGCTCGGCCTCCTTGGCCTCGCCGCGGCCGGCGTGCAGGGCGCCCAGCGCGTTGGCGGCGTTGCCGTCGCCGGCCTCGGCGGCCTCCCGCCACCACTCGGCGGCGGCGGCCAGGTCCCCGGAGTCGCGCAGCAGGAAGCCCAGCGCGCAGGCGGCGCGCGGCTCGCCGTTCTGCGCGGACTGCCGGTACCAGCGGGCGGCCTCCTCCAGCAGCGACTGGTCGGTGGCGGCGCGCTCCTCCAGCAGCACGCCCAGGCGCAGCGCGGCGCGGGCGTGGCCGCGGGCGGCGGCGGTGCGGTACCAGGCCTCGGCGGTTTCCTTGTCCCCGGCGGCCTCGCGCATCCGGGCCAGCCGGTAGGCGGCCTCCCGGTGCCCGGCGTCGGCGGAGACCTTGAACCAGCGCTCGGCGCGCACGTCGCGCCGGTGCTCCATCAGGTCGCCCAGCGCGTAGGCGCCGAGCGGGTGGCCGTGGTCGGCGGCGAAGTGCAGCCAGTACTCGGCGGCCTCCTCCTCGCCCTGGTCGCGCAGTTGGAGCCCGAGCGCGTGCGCGGCGGGGGCGCTGCCGGCCACCGCGGCATGGCGCCACCACTGGGCGGCCTCGGCCCGGTGGCCCTGCTGGTGCAGCAGCACGCCGAGGTTGTTGGCGGCGGCGCGCGTCCCGGCGGCCGCGGCGGCGCGCAGGTAGGGCTCGGCGTCCTCCAGGTCGCCGCGGCGCAGCAGCAGGGTGCCGAGCCGGCTGGCGGCGTCCGGGTCGCCGTCGTCGGCGGCCTGCCGGTGGCGGGCCTCCAGCGCGGCGCTCTCGCGGGCGGCCAGCGCGGTCTCGAAGCTGGTGGTGTCCAGGCCGGCCGGGTCGAGCGCGGCGGCGTTCGGGCCGTCGGCGGCGGCGCCGTCGGGCCCGTACGGGCGGACGGCGTCGGCGAACTGACGGGTGGACACGTGGACCAGGCTGTCGGGGCCGTAGCCGGCGACCGGGGGGCGCTCGGACAAGCCACTGGTGCGCTGGGCGGGCAGGGCTCCGGGGCGGCTCTCGGGGCTCTCCGCCCAGGCGTCGGTGTCCGCCTCGGTGGCCGCCGCGGACTTGGTGCCTGACCCGTTCTTGCCGATCAGCCTCATGCCGACTCCCGCTCCCCCAGAGTGTCGCGGCATCGTGCCCCGGCCCGCGGCCGGGGGGACCCCCAGGGGAGGCGCCGGAACCGACGGCCGGTCAGCAGCCGCGCACCGTCCCCCATGTGTCCCATCGTCGCACCACCCGCAACCCGCGTACACCTGCCCCGGCCGAATTCGGGCGGGGCCGACCCGAAGCCGACGAAATTGCTTCGGCGCTTTGTCGATTTCCCGACACTCGGACCCCACAAACCCCTTGCCGTCGTCGTTGGCGACGGTTGATGGTACCGGAGCGGTTCCCGCCGCTGGGGGGCCACCCCCCCGGGGGCCGTGCGTCGCACCCCCCGGGGAGTCTGTCCACTGAGTAGCGGGGACAGGATTTGAACCTGCGACCTCTGGGTTATGAGCCCAGCGAGCTACCGAGCTGCTCCACCCCGCGTCGGTAGTTGAACCATAGCACGGGTGCGGGGTGGAACAGGAATCGGTTGCCGCAGCTCAGCGGGCCACGACTACGGCTACGGCTGTCCGGACGGCGATCCGGTCGGCGTCGCGCCCGGGGTCGCGCCCGGCGTCGGGGCCTGCACCGGGCTCCCGCCGCGGGCCGCCTCGGCCGCCTTCAGCGCGTCGCCCAGCGCCTTCTGGGCGTTGCCGTAGGCCACCCAGTCGCCGTTCTTGAACGCGGTCTGGCTGTCGTTGTACGCCTTCTCCGCGTCCCCGAGCGCCTTCTGCAGCTCCGGCGAGATCGTCCCGCCCGGCGCCGCCGTCCCCGGACTGGTGGGCGTCCCCGGGTTGTTCGGCGTGGACGGCGCGGTCGGCGTGGTCCCCGGGGCCGCCCCGGCGAACACCTTCTTCAGCGCGTCCTCCAGGGTGTTCTCGAACGCCACGTTGTCGTTCCCGTACACCGCCAGCACCTTCTGCAGCGTCGGGTACTTGGCGCCGCGTCCGCGCACGTACACCGGCTCGACGTTGAGCAGCCCGCCGCCGACCGGCAGGGTCAGCAGGTTGCCGTACTCCAGCTCGGTGTCACCGCCGCTCTTCAGCGCGAAGATCTGCGAGGCCACCTCCTGCCGGGAGTTGAACGTCGACTGCACCAGGCCCGGGCCGGGGGCGCTGTTGTCCCCCGAGATCTTCAGGATGCGGATCTTCCCGTAGTCCGGCCCCGGATCGGCGTTGACGGCCATGAACGCGGCCAGGTTCGGGCGGCCGTTGGGCACGAAGGTCGTGGTCAGCGAGAAGCTCGCCGAGGTGACCTGCGGGTCCGGCATCCGCACCGTCACGTAGTACGGCGGCTGGACCTGCTTGGTGTCGCTGGTCGGGTCGACCGGGATCTGCCAGATGTCGCTGCCGTTGAAGAAGGAGTTGGCGTCGGTCACGTGGTACTGGCCGAGCAGGTCGCGCTGCACCTTGAACATGTCCTGCGGGTAGCGCAGGTGCGGCAGCAGCGTGCCCGGGATGTCCGCCTTCGGCTCGACGGTGCCGGGGAACGCCTTCATCCAGGTCTTCAGCACCGGGTCCTGCTCGTCCCACTGGTAGAGCTTCACCTCGCCGGTGTAGGCGTCCACCGTGGCCTTGACCGAGTTGCGGATGTAGTTGACCTGGTTGGCGACGGTCAGCAGCTCACCGCGCTGGTTGGTCAGCGAGTCCTTGGTCGCGGTGCCCAGCGTCGTCTTCGACGAGAACGGGTAGCCGTCCGAGGTGGTGTAGCCGTCCAGCACCCAGACCACCCGGCCGTCCTGCACCACCGGGTACGCGTCGGCGTCGATCGACAGCCACGGGGCGACCTTCTCCACCCGCTCCTTCGGCGTCCGGTTGTAGATCACCTTCGCGCCGTCGGTGATCGCCCCCGCGTACAGGATCTGCGGCTCGGCGAAGCGCACCGCGTACGCGGCCCGGGTGATCGGGTTGTCCAGCGAGACACCGCTGTTGCCGGTGTAGGTGTACTCCTTGTTCTCGCCGGTCTTGGTGGTGTAGTCGATCTCCTTGTTCGAGCCGCCGACGATCGAGTACGACGTCGTCTTCTCGCCGTAGTAGATCCGCTGCTGGTAGTCGCCCAGCGCACCGGTGGCCGGCAGGCCGGACTCGGTGAACACCGGCTCGCCCTTGTCGCTGACCTGGTTGCCCTTGGCGACGACCGCGCCGTAGCCGTGGGTGTACTTGAAGTGGTCGTTGATCCAGTTGCGCTGCACGCCGTTGAGGTCCAGCTCGCGCAGACCGATCACGGTGTCCTGCTTGTCCGTGCCGGAGCCGTAGCGGTCCACGTCCAGGGTGTTCGGGAAGGCGTAGTAGTTGCGCTGCTGCTCGATCGACTGGAAGGTCGGCGAGACGACGTTCGGGTCCAGCAGCCGGATGTCGGAGATGGTCTGCGCGTCCGGCTTGAGCGCCTCGGCCGTCGTCGACCCCTGCGGGCTGTACTGGGTGGTCTGCGCGTCCGCGATCCCGTACGCCTGCCGCGTCGCGTCGATGTTCTTCTGGATGTACGGCGTTTCCTTGGCCTGCTCGTTTGGCTTGACCTGGAACTGCTGCACGATCGCCGGGTACAGCCCGCCGATCAGCACCGCCGACAGCACCATCAGCCCCAGCCCGATCAGGGCCGGCGCCCAGGTGCGGCGCACCGGCGTCAGGAAGAACAGCAGCGCGCAGATGATCGCCACGAAGAACAGGATCGTCTTGGCCGGCAGGAACGCGTTGGCGTCCACGTAGCGCAGGCCGGTCCAGCCGGAGACCCCCTTGTAGGAGCCGGTCTTCACCGCCAGCGCGTACCGGTCCAGCCAGTACGCCACCGCCTTCAGCAGCACGAACACGCCCAGCAGCACCGCCAGGTGCCCCTGCGCGCCCGCGCTCGCCCGACGGCCCGGGCCCTGCAGCCGCAGCCCCCCGTACAGGTAGTGCACCAGCGCCGAGGTCAGCAGCGAGACGATCACCGCGCTGAACGCGAAGCCCAGCACGAACTCGTAGAACGGCAGGTCGAAGGCGTAGAACGAGACGTCCATGCCGAACTGGGCGTCCTTCTCGCCGAAGGGCGTCGCGTTCGTCCACATCAGCCAGGTCCGCCACTGGCCGGACGCCGCGGCGCCCGCCACCAGGCCGATCACCAGCGAGACGCCGATCAGCGCCCAGCGCTTGAACGGCGCCAGGCCCGAGCGGTAGCGGTCCAGGCTCTGCTGCTCGACCGACATCGCCGACAGCGGCGGCCGCAGCCGGTGCGCCAGCCAGACGTTGAAGCCGACGATCACCGCCATCAGCAGGCCGAACACCGCGAACAGGCCGATCTTCGTCCACAGCTGCGTGGTGAACACCGAGGAGTAACGGACGGACCTGAACCACAGCCAGTCCGTCCAGAACCCGGCGAACATGACGAACAGCAGGAACAGCACCGCGAGCACGCCCAGGGTCAGCAGGGCCACCCGCGCCCGCCGGGAGGGCGGCCCTACCCTTCGCCGGAAACCCGGCCCTGAGCGTTCCGGCATCTGGAATACCACGGTGGCACCTCAGCTGTGTCGTCTGGAGTCACTGGAGTCAGTCGGTCTTCAGGGAAACTTAACCAGGCTTTGGCCGAGTTCCCACCGTTAGCAGACGGTTACGACGACGTTCCCTGTCCCGGCCGTTCCCCGGCCCACTCGCGGCGCCCGGCGCCCGGGCCCCCGCCCGGCGTGTGAGGATTGAGGCATGTCCGACGCGTCCAATGCACTCAACTCCCCCGGCTCCCCCGACGACGTCTCCAAGCTCCCCGCCGCCACCCCGCTCACCCGGGCCGCGCTGGAGATCGACGAGTACGCCGCCACGCTCGGCTGGGACCTCCCGGCCCGGCTGTTCGCCCTGGTGGACAGCACCGCCCTGCGCAAGGCCGACCCGAAGATCGCCGCCCAGCTCGGCCTCGGCGACGACGACACGGCCGGCCTCACCCCGGTCGAGCAGGACGAGCTGCCGGCCGGCATGGAGCTGGACAAGTTCCTCGGCACCATCGCCTGGCCCGACGCGGTGGTCGGCTGCGCCCTGGTCGTCGAGCGCCTGATGCTGCCGCCGGGCTCCGAGCAGACCCGCCCGCGCAACGCCAGCGACGCCCAGCTCGCCGAGTGGGTGGCCAACCACCCCAAGCGCGAGGAGGTGCGGATCACCGCCGCCGTGCTGCGCAACGGCAAGAAGGAGATCGCGCTGCGGCTGCGCTCCAAGGACGTCGCCCGCGAGGTGCTGACCGGCCCGGACCTGGTGCCCGGCCTGACCGCGGCGCTGCTGGCGACCTTCTCGTAGCCCCCCGGCCGCACCACTCCACGTTCACGGCACTACGCCACGGCACTACGCCGCGGCATTAGTTCACGGCACTACTTCACGGCGCAGGACGGCAGCGCGGAGGTCTGCCCGGAGCGGATCTGCTCCAGCGACTTCAGCGCGCCGTCCAGCGTGTCCGTCTTGATCAGGTTCAGTCCGGACGGGACGTTCTTGGTCGCCTCGGCGCAGTTCGAGGACGGGGTGAAGAAGTACTCGGCGCCGGCGTCCCTGGCGGCGATCAGCTTCATCGATATCCCGCCGATCGGGCCGACCTTGCCGTCGTCGTCGATGGTGCCGGTGCCCGCCACGAACCGGCCGCCGGTGAGGTCGCCGCCGGGGGTGAGCTTGTCGATGATGCCGAGCGAGAACATCAGCCCGGCGCTCGGCCCGCCGACGTCCTGGAGGCCGATGTCGATCTGGAACGGGTAGGTGTGCCGGATCGTGGTGCCGATGCCGACCACCGCGAGTTCCGCCCGCTCGGCCGGGGCCTTCGGGTCGAGGTCCTTGGCCCGCACGGTGGGGACGGTGACGTCGGTCCGGTCCCCCGGGTTGGCGCCGCCGTTGCCGGTCGCGTCCTTGACCCGCGGGACGACGGTGAAGACCGCCGACTCGCCCGGCTTGTGCTTGGTGACCGCGGCCACCACCTGCTCGACCGTGCTGACCGGCGTGCCGTCGACGGCCACGATCTGGTCGCCCGCGTGCAGCCGGCCCTCCGCCGGGGCCCCCGCCGTGACCGATTTGATGATCAGCTCGGTGCCGACCGGGATGCCCAGCTGGTTGAGTGCGGCGGTGCGGGCGCTGTCCTCGGAGGAGGCGAACTCCTCGGCGTTCTGCTTCTTGGCGTCGGCGTCCGTCTGCCCCTTCGGGTAGACGTTGTCGTGCGGCACGACCATCACGTCGTCGCGAAGCCACCCGACCACCGCGTTGACCAGGCTGGGCTCGTACTTGGCCCCGGTGACCTGGACGGTGGTCATGTTGAGGTGCCCGGTGGTCGGGTACGAGTCGCGCCCGGTGATGGTGATCACCGACTTGCCCCCCTGGTTGCCGAGCGTGTTGTACGTCGGCCCCGGGCTCATCTCCGTGTACGGCACCTTCATCAGCACCGAGACGCAGAGCAGCGCTATGAGCAGCAGGGTGGCAGCGAGCATCGTCGCGGAGCGGCGTGGCATGCCTCGACAGTACGGGACGCGGATGAGCGGACGCCCCCCGGGCTACCGGCCGGAACCGTCCTCGGAGGCGGTGCTCCCGGCGGTGGTGCGTTCCATCGCGGCCATGAAGCGCCGGTGCTCGGCGAGCGAGGCCGGGTCCCCTGTGGCCCTCGGGGCTCGCTGGGCCCAGCCCGCCCACAAGGCGGCGAGCAGGACGGCGATGACCGGAATGATCAACCAGGCGAGCGCACCCATATCAGTACTCCCAGCTCGTCGTGTCTATGAGCAGATTAACCACTCCGGCGGACAACGCGGGCGGCGCCGTCCGGGTTACGGGACGGCCGATCGGCTCACTGCCAGGGAGTATTCGGCCCACTGACCCGGACCCGTTCGAGTGAGAGCCCGGCCCGTCCGGCATGCTCGTCGCATTCCGTGCACCGATGGCGACTCTCCGCAGCCGATCGACCCCGTCCGGTCCCGTCCGGTCCGATCCGGTCCGGCCCACAGGGGGCGCCCGGGTCAGCAGCTGCCGGCGCCGACCCACTCCTCCTCGCCGTCGGCGAAGACCTGGTGCTTCCAGATCGGCACCTCGTGCTTGAGGTCGTCGATCAGCCGCCGGGCGGCCGCGAAGGCCTCGCCCCGGTGGGCGCAGGACACGGCGACGATCACCGCCTTGTCGGTGATCTCCAGCCGGCCGACCCGGTGCACCGCGGCCAGCGCCCGCACCGGGAAGTCGGCGACCACCTTCTCCGCGATCCGGCGCATCTCCTGCTCGGCGGTGGGGTGGCAGCTGTATTCCAGCGCGGTGACCGACTTGCCGCCGTCGTGGTCGCGGACCGTCCCGACGAAGACGGTCGTCCCGCCGGCCGCGTCGTCGCCGACCGCCTCGTACACCTCGTCCAGCGAGAGCGGGGTGTCGCGGACGGCGAGCAGGCGGATGGGGTCCTGGTTCTCGGGCATGCCCCCATGATTCCCCATCCCGGGTGGTTTGAGGCAAGCGGGTTCCGCATCACGATGGCGGGATTCCGCATCGTGAGAAAACCTGCTCCAGCCCTCGGGGCCACCGGCCTCAGAAGCGGCGCCGCTTGCGGGCCCGGCGCACCAGCGCGGCCGTACCGACCAGCGCCACCGTCGCCCCGGCCGCCCCCAGGCTGGTCGCGGCCTCCTTGCCGCCCAGCCGGCGCCCGGCCACCGCGTGCTTCCCGGCGACCTGGCCCAGCAGCTCGGCCAGCACCTGCTCGTTGCTGTGCTCCGGACGCCAGCCCGCCTCGTGCAACCGGCTGCCGGACACCACCCACGGGTACATCGTGTAGGCCAGGTCCCCCGCCGGGGCCGGGGTCAGGCCCAGCCGGTGCAGCCGGGCCGCGGTGCCCAGCGCCAGCGAGGCCGGCAGCTCCATCCGCCGGATCCCCGACAGCCGCTCCACGTCCTCCTGCTCCAGCCAGCCGTCGCAGCCGACCGTCACCTCGCCCTCCACCAGGCCCAGCGCCGCGTACTCCAGCGCCGCCGCCAGGTCGTCCACGTGGCAGAACTGCCAGCACGGGCGGGAACCGGCCACCACCAGCAGCCGCGGCGCCTCGAAGTGCCGGGTCAGCACGGTGTCCACGCCGGGGCCGACCACCACCGCCGGACGCAGCACCGTCACCTGCAGCCCCGGGTGGGCGCGCGGCGCCCGGCGGGCCAGGCGCTCGATCTCCAGCAGGTCCCCGACCAGCGAGGCCTCCTCGGTCGCCCGCAGCTCGGAGTCCTCGGCCAGCGGCACCTCGTTGTCGGCCAGCGCGCCGTAGACCATCGCGGAGGTGCAGAGCACCACCCGGTGCACCCCGGCGGCCGCGGCCGCCGTCAGCACGGTCTGCGCGCCGCGCACGTTGTAGGCGCTGCGGGCGCGCGGATCCGACTCCATGCCGAAGTCCATCGCCAGGTGCACCACCACGTCCACCCCGGACAACCGCTCGGCCACCGCGGGGTCCCGCACGTCCAGCACCCGCCACTGCACACCCGGCACCTCACCGCGCCGGTCGTCCACCGCCAGCACCCTGCGCACGTGCGGCGAGGCGACCAGACGGGCCGCGACCCGCTCGCCGATCACGCCGGCGGCACCGGTGACGGCCACGGTCAGCGGCCGTCCGCCGTAGGCTGGAGGCGGCGACGCCGTGATGTCCGGGGCGTCCTCGTCTCCGGTCAGCCCAGAGCGAACGTCCGAAGGCGGGGAACTCACCGACCATCCTCCACGGTTAGCTTATGTGCGTACGGACGTGTGTCACGTACGTCCATCCTGCCCGAGGCGAAGGCCCGGCGGTGCACCCGGCGCGGGCCTGCCGCACTGGAGCCGCCCACGAGTCCCCCACTCCGCTGGTGCCCCGGGCGGGCAGCACTTCCCGCCACACCCGTATGACGGCCGACCGGATCGAGGACCCCGTGAGCGACCTTCCCTTCGGATTCGGCGTTCCGCCCGAGGAGCCCGAGGACGGCAAGGCCAAGCCCGACAACGAGCAGCAGAAGAAGGACCAGGGCCCCGCAGGCTCCGACCAGAGCGGCGCGCAGCCGTTCGGCTTCGGCGCCGGCAACCCGTTCGGCGCCCTGTTCGGCATGCCCGGCATGCCCGGCATGCCCGGCGGCGGAGCCCCGGGCGGCCCCGGCGGGGCCGAAAACCCGTTCGCCGCGATGTTCGGCGGCCTCAACCCCAACGACCTCGGCAGCGCGTTCCAGCAGCTCGGGCAGATGCTCTCGTTCGAGGGCGGCCCGGTGAACTGGGACCTCGCCAAGAACATCGCCCGCGAGGGCGTCGTCGCCGAACCCGCCGAGGGCAAGAGCAAGGACCGCTCGGTCAGCGCCGCCGAGCACTCCGCCGTCGCCGAGGCCGTCCGGCTCGCCGACCTGTGGCTCGACGGCGTCACCGAGTTCCCCTCCGGCGCCGCCTCCGCCGTCGCCTGGAGCCGCGCCGAGTGGATCGAGGCCACCCTCCCGGTCTGGAAGGACCTCGTCGACCCGGTCGCCGAGCGGGTCGGCAACGCCATGGGCGGCGTCCTGCCCGAGGAGATGCAGGCCATGGCCGGCCCGCTGATGGGCATGATGCGCTCCATGGGCGGCGCCATGTTCGGCACCCAGATCGGCCAGGCGCTCGGCGCCCTCGCCGGCGAGGTGGTCGGCTCCGCCGACGTCGGCCTGCCGCTCGCCCCGGCCGGCAAGGCCGCACTGCTGCCGCAGAACGTCGCCGAGTTCGGCGAGGGCCTGAATGTGCCCGCCGACGAAGTCCGGCTCTACCTCGCCCTGCGCGAGGCCGCCCACCAGCGGCTCTTCGCCCACGTGCCGTGGCTGCGGGCCCACCTGCTCGGCGCCGTCGAGGCCTACGCCCGCGGCATCAAGGTCGACACCTCCCGGATGGAGGAGCTCGTCGGCCAGCTCGACCCGAACAACCCGGAGGCGCTCCAGGAGGCGCTGGCCGGCGGGCTGCTCCAGCCCGAGGACACCCCCGAGCAGAAGGCCGCGCTCGCCCGCCTGGAGACCGCGCTCGCGCTGCTCGAAGGCTGGGTCGACGCGGTCGTGCACGCCGCCGCCGAACCGCACCTGCCGCAGGCCGGCGCGCTGCGCGAGACCGTCCGCCGCCGCCGCGCCGCCGGCGGGCCCGCCGAGCAGACCTTCGCCACCCTGGTCGGCCTGGAGCTGCGCCCGCGCCGGCTGCGCGACGCCGCCCGGCTGTGGGCGCTGCTCGCCGACGCGCGCGGCATCGAGGGCCGCGACGCGCTCTGGCAGCACCCGGACATGCTGCCCACCGCCGCCGACCTGGACGACCCGGACGCCTTCGTGCACCGGGGCACCGGCGACCTGGAGGGCGGCCTCGACTTCGACGCGATCGACAAGCTGCTCGGCGAGGCCGCCGCGGGCGGCACCGCCGCCAAGCCGGACCTCACCAAGAACGACGGGCCGGCGAAGAGCGACGAGCCGAAGCAGGACGGCGACGGCACCGACGGAAAGGGCGAGCCCACCGCATGACGGCCACCGAAACCGGGGCGACGTCCCTGCACGCGGACGCCGTGCGCACCCTGACCGGGTGGCGCCCCGCCGACGAGGAGCAGGACCGGCTGCGGCTCGACTACCTGGCGCACCTGGCCGAGCAGCCCGAGGGCCTGTACCGGTCCTGCCTGCCCGCGCACATCACCGCGAGCGCGGCGGTCGTCGACCCGGCGGCCGGGCGGGTGCTGCTGACCCTGCACCCCAAGGTCGGCATCTGGCTGCAGATGGGCGGGCACTGCGAGCCCGACGACCGGGACCTCGCGTCGGCGGCGCTGCGGGAGGCCGTCGAGGAGTCCGGCATCCCCGACCTGTCCCTGCTGGAGGTGGACGGCGTCCCGGTGCCGGCCAAGCTGGACCGGCACCTGGTCCGCTGCACCGGCAAGGACCGGCCGGAGAACACCCACCTGGACGTCCAGTACATCGCGGTGGCCCCGGCCGGTGCGCAGGCGCTGATCAGCGAGGAGTCGCTGGACCTGCGCTGGTTCGACTACGACCGGCTGCCGGAGCTGACCGACCACTCGGTGCGGGACCTGGTGGCACGGGCCCGCCGGCTGACCAGCTGAGGTGAAACCCGAAGAGGGGGCGCGGGCCGATAC
>NZ_JBHWIJ010000229.1:0-14073 GCF_042732255.1 Kitasatospora sp. NPDC059803
TATCCGGTGGCGGCGTGGCCGGCGCCCTGCTCGTGGCGGACCAGGATGTGGCGCACCTTGGCCGAGTCCATCAGCGGGTCGTACGCGGGAAGGATAGCCCCGCCCGGGATGCCGAAGACGGTGTCCACTCCGACCTCTTCGAGTGCACGGATCAATGCCTGGGCGCCGGTCGTCCCGGACTCCGCGGGCGTGGTCCGTGCGTCGGGGGTGACCGGCGCGGGGGTCGATTCGGTGGTCTCGGCGCTGTGGGTGGTCACGGGGGACTCGCTCAACTGGGTCATCTGGCAATCTCTCGGTTTCGTCGACGTGGTGGTCCCGCGGGGAGTGCGGGGTGGTGTCCGTGGCCGGGGCCGCTGCGGTGCGCGGCGCCGTTGGGCGGCCAGGGACGTGTCGGGGAAACCGGGGCAGCAGGGTCTGTCTCCGCGCCGGTCGTCGGTCGTCGCGTGCTGAGGGGTGTTTCAGCGCTCGGTGCGACGCCGCACCGTCAGGAAGCGGTGGCCGGAAGGGAGTTGACCGGCCCGCAGGAGGTGTCTCGCGCCTCAGCCTTTGTTCGTGGGCGAGTGGCGGGTGAAGAGCAGGAAGATCAGGGCGATGGCGGCGATGGCCGCGCCCAGGCCGTACACGGTCGCGGCGCCGGCGCCGAGGGTGGAGCCGCCGATGATGGTGCCGAGGCCGATGCCGAGGTAGATGGAGGAGGAGTTGAGGGAGACCACCAGCGGGGCCTCCTGGGGGGCGACCTCGATCAGGCGGTGCTGCTGCGGGGGTGTCTGGCACCAACTGCTGGCGCCCCAGAGGAGGACCAGCAGGCCGACGACGGGCTTGAGGTCGGAGTCGGAGGCGGCGAGCCAGGCGAGGGCCCCGAGGGCGACGACCATGGCGGTGTAGCCGATGATCAGGACCTTGGTGGAGCCCCAGCGGTCGGTGGTGTAGCCCGCAGCGAGGTTGCCGATGACGGCGCCGAGGCCGTACAGGAAGAGCATCCACAGGATGGAACTCTCGGGCACCTTGACGGCTTCCAGCATGGGCACGCTGTAGGCGTACGCGGTGTAGCTGGCGCCCATGCCGAGGATGGTGAGCGGCAGGACGGCGAGGACGGCCGGCCGGCGCAGGACGGCGAGGCGGGTGCGTAGCGGCACCCGGACGTTGCCGGGGAGCCACGGCATGATCAGGCGCAGTATCACGGCGACGAGCAGGCAGAGTCCGGCGACGAGACCGAGGGCGGTGCGCCAGCCCAGCCAGTGGCTGGCGGCGTTGCCGAGCGGCACGCCGAGTGCGGTGGCGATGGTGAGGCCGCCGATGACCACGGCGAGGGCGCGGGCCCGCAGTTCGGGGCGGACGAGGGAGGCGCTGACGGCTCCGGCGTTGGGGGTGTAGGCGGCGGCGCCGGCGGCGGCGATGATGCGGCTGATGATCAGCACGGCCATGTTGGGGGCCAGTGCCGAGCCGAGGTTGGCGATGCCGAGCGTGAACAGTGCGGTGATCAGCAGGGTTCGGCGGGGAAGCCGGGCGAGGAGGGTGGCCAGGATGGGGGAGAGGACGGCGTAGGCGGCGGCGAAGACGGTGATCGACTGACCGGCCGTGGCCGAGGAGACGTGCAGGTCCTTGGCCATGGAGGGGAGGAAGCCGGCCACGACGAAGGCGTCCGTGCCGACGGCGAATGTGCCTAAGGCGAGGACGAGGGTGGAGGACAGGCCGCCCTGGGGTGGTGAGCCGGGTTCGGCCGGAGCTTTCCGGTCGGCCGGAATCGAGACACTGGACATCCAGATTCTCCTTGCGGGTCGGTGCGCGTGCTGTGGTGTCGCCGCGCGGTGAGGCGGCCGGACCGTCGGGCGTGCGGTCAGCCGGTCATGCGGGCGTAGTGGCGTCGGGTGCGGTCGGCGGCCCCGCCCGGCGCGGCGGCCAAGAGGTCGGCCACCCTCAGCCCGGCGAGTTCGCGGCGCCAGGCCAGTTCGGCCTTGCGCATCGCGGTGGCGATCCCGCACGGCTGTCGGAACTCCCGTGCGATGGCGCCACCGCCGTCCGCACGCTGGCGGATCTCGGTGCAGCGGAACACGTCGTCGGGGCCCTCGATGGCGGTGACCACGTCCATCAGGGTGATCTTCTCCGGCTGTCGGCCCAGCCGGAAGCCGCCCTTGGAGCCCGGTGTCGAGCTCAGGATGCCGGCCCGGACCAGCGCCTGTAGGCGCTTGGTCAGGTAGGCCGGCGGCAGGTCGAACCAGGCCGCCAGCCGTGCTGTCGGAACCGGTTGGTCACTGTCGAGCCATGCCAGGGTGAGGCAGCAGTGCAGGCCCCACTCGACTCCTTCACCCATTCGCATAACCAGGACAATACACGTCCAGGTTCTGTGTCGCAGGCCGGACGTGCCGGAGGCCCGGAATATGTCAAGTCGCGGCCCGACGAGGGCGTTGCGGCCCTGCCGGACCTCCGGTACAACGGTTGGCAGGCGTCCGGTCAGGCCTGCGAATCGGGCCTGAGGACCACCCTTCTGCCGTGCAGCTCGCCGCGTTCCATTCGGCCGTGGACCTCGGCGGCGGCGCTCAGCGGAAGGGTCTCGACCGCCAGGGGGCGCAGCCGTCCGGCCGCGAGCAGGCGGTTGATGGCGACGGCGGCCTCGGCCAGTTCGGTGCTGGTCGCATGCGAGATCACGAAGCCGGCGATCGAGCAGTCCTTCATGTAGAGCGGCCCGACCGGGAGGATCGGCCGCGAGCGGGCGCCGGCCAGCAGGACGATCCGTCCGCGCTGGGCGAGCAGGTCGACGGCGGTGGCCAGGTCGTTCTCCCCGGACGTGTCGAGGTGGAGGTCGACGCCGCCGGGGCAGGCCTGGGCGAGCCGTTCGGCGAGGTCCGGATCGCGGTAGTCCAGGGCCTCGGCCGCACCCAGGGCGAGGCACTGTTCCAGGTCGCGGGCGGAGGCGGTGGCGACGACCCGGGCCCCGGCGTCGACGGCGAGGGTGACCAGGGCAGAGCCGACGTTCCCGGCCGCGCCAGCCACCAGGACGGTCTCACCGGCCCGCAGGCGGCCGTGCGTGAACAGGCCGAGGTAGGCGGTCGCGGCCGGATGGACGACGGCGACGGCCTCCTCGGGGAGGACGCCCTCAGGGAGGTGGTAGAGGCGGTCGGCGGGGACGACGACCTGCTCGGAGGCGGCGCCCTGGCGCCCGCCGTGGCCGAGGCTGTTGGTCCACACCCGGTCGCCGACGGCGAAGCCGGGGGCGGCCGGCCCGGCCGCGGCCACGGTGCCGACCAGGTCGCGGCCGATCACGAACGGGAACTCGACCGGGGTGCGGAAGAGGCCGGAGCGGACGAAGGTGTCCACCGGGTTGACGGTGGTGGCCGTGACGTCGACCAGGATGTCGGTCGGCCCAGGACGGAGGGAGGGAAGTTCGCCGTAGCGGATGTTCTCGGGCGGCCCGAGGGCCTCGATGAAGGCTGCTCGCATGCTCGGAGAGTCTTCCACCGGTCGGCGCCGGGGTGCCGCACGGAAGTCGTTTGTTCGTCAACTCGCGCGCGGTCGGCCCGCCCCTGATGGCCCCGGCACACCCCGCCGGGCGGCTCCGGGGGCGATCGCGCCTGCTCGCGGGCTCCGTCCGGTGGTCCGGCCATAGGCCGCGCGTGCAGCCGTGTGTCCGGTGCACCTGGGCCCGGCCCGAGCCCTCTGCATACCGTCGACCCATCTGAAGATGCGTCTGCCATGTAGAGGTTGGGGATCTCGATGAGCGACTTCGCCCTGCACATCAGGGACACGCGAACGCCCGGGCGCAAGCCGGGCGTCGGCAGTTCCCACGACATCGTCCTCTCGGAGCTGTGCCCGGCGCTGTTCGCGTCGCTGCCCCGGGCGGACCAGCGCCGCAAGGGCGTGGAGTACCTGCGCGGACTGCTGGGCGCGGAGGGCCGCAAGTCGGTGCGCAACATCGCGCGGCTGATCGGCGGGCAGGCCACGGAGCAGAACCTGCACCACTTCATCAGCAGCTCCACCTGGGAGTGGGACCCGGTGCGCGCCGCGCTGGCGCACTACGTGACGTCCGTCGCGCCGCCGCAGGCCTGGGTGGTGCAGCAGACGGTCATCCCGAAGGCCGGGGAGCACTCGGTGGGCGTGGATCGCAGGTTCATCTCCTCGCTCGGCCAGGTGCTCAACGCGCAGCAGGCGGTGGGCGTCTGGGCGGCGTCCGAGGAGGTGAGCATGCCGGTGAACTGGCGGCTGCACCTGTCCCGGGCGTGGCTGGACGACGTGCCGCGGCGCAGCCAGGCGTCCATCCCGGCGAGTGTGGACACCCGGACGCTGGGCGACTGCTCGGTCGAGGCAGTGCTGGAGCTGACCTCGGACTGGCGGCTGCCCACGCTGCCGGTCGTGATGGACGTCCGGGAGCTGGACGGGATGAAGGCGCTGCGGCGGCTGCGCGCGGCGGGGGTGCCGTTCCTCGTGCGGATCAACAGCACGCTGCCGCTCCGCCCGGCCGAGGGGGCCGGGCACGGCGTGGAGGCGATGCCGGCCCACCGGATCATCGGGGCGTGCCGGGACCGCAGGCGGATGGTGACCTGGACCGACCACGGCCAGGACGCCGGGCTGTGCACCGCGCTGGTCGGTGCCGTCCGGGTGCGGACGGTGACCGGGGCGGCCCGCCCCCTGGGAGTGAACCGCAGGCCGGACGGCCCGGACCGCGACCTGCTGCTGCTCGGCGCGGGCAGCTCCGGCCGGCGCTGGCCGCAGGAGCTGTGGCTGGCCGACATCCCGGACGCCACGCCGGCCCAGCTGTTCCGGCTGAGCCTGCGGATCGGCCGGGTCGAGCGGGACTTCGACGAGATCGCGGACCGCACCGGTATCCGCGACTACACCGGCCGCTCCTTCAACGGCTGGCACCGCCATGTCACCCTCGCCTCGGCCGCACACGCGGTCGTGGCCCTCTCCCACACCGGCGGCCGCTCGCTCCGCCGGGTGAGCTAGGGTCCGTCGTCGAACTCGCGCCCGCGCCCTAGGTTCCTTGGCCGACTCCCGCCGACGGGCCGTCCTTGATGAGGAGGTCGCGGACGCGCGAGAGCCGTAGGGCGAGCTGGACTTCGAGGGCTTGGCCGGGGTCCTGCCAGTCGGGGCCGAGCAGTTCCGCGATGCGTTCCAGGCGGCGGGCGACGGTGTTCGGGTGGACGTGCAGCTTCTGGGCGGCCCGGGTGGGGCTGGCTCCGGTCTCGAAGTAGGCGTCCAGGGTGCGGCCGAGGTCGGTGAACCGCTGCCGGTCGTACTCGAGCACCGGACCGATGACCGAGTCGACGAAGGAGCGGACGTCCCGGTTGTCGGCGAGCAGGACACCGAGGAAGCCCAGCTCGCGGGGGGAGGCCGAGCGGCCGGTGGTGTCGAGGGCGATCATCGCCTCCAGGCAGCGCAGCGCCTCCTGGTGGCAGTGGAAGACCGAGGCGGCGTCCGCGACCGGCCCGGCCGCCGCCACCGTGACCGGTTCGCTGAGCAGCGGGGCGAGTTCGTTCAGGACGGCCCGGGCCGTCGCGCCGGCGTCGGTGCCGGGCAGCAGCAGCACGGCGTTGCCGCCGTGCCCGACCCGCAGCCCGTTCAGTCGCTGGGCCAGGCCCGTGGCCAGGGCGCAGGCCCGGCCGACCGCTCGGGCCTCGGGGCGGACGACCACCACCACGTGCGGCGTGGCCAGGTTGATGCCGAGCCGGCGGGCGCGCTCCTCCAACTGCTGCGGCGGGCGCTGGGCGCTGGTGAGCAGGTCCTCCAGCAGCTCGCCGTGGGCGCGGCCCTGCACGACGGTGGTGTCGCCGGTGCGCAGCAGCTGCACCGCCACCGCCTGGGCGGCCAGGTGCAGCAGTTCGTCGATGCCGGCCGCGGGGAGGTCCTCGGGGCGGAACACCAGGGTGCCGAGTATCTCGCCTCCGGCGGTGACCGGGGCCGCCCAGAGGCCGTCCGCGGTGTGGACCGGGCGTTTGGCGGCGTGCACCTCCGCGGCGGCGGGTCCGGTCTCGGGCATCCGGCCGGTGGTGGTCAGGACGGTGCCGTCCGCGGCGTGGATCCGCAGCGCGCCACCCAGGTTCCGGCTCACGGCTTCGGCGAGGCCGTGCAGTTCGCAGTCGGTCAGCGCCCGTTCGATCAGCTCGTGATGGATGCGCCGGTGCTCGCTGAGCTCCCGCAGCGACTCGGTGGTGCGTCCGTGCTCCTCGCGCAGGGTCTGCACGGTGGCCTTGGCGTCGTCGAGGACGAGGGTGCGCTGGACGGCCAGGCCGGCGAGCTCGCCGAGCAGGTTCGCGGTGGAGATCTCCTCCGGGGTGTAGTGCCGCACATTGCGGTCGGCGACGTAGAGCGCGCCGAAGGGGTGCGGGCCGTAGCTCAGCGGGACGGCCATGATCGCGCGCAGCCCCTCGGTCCGGACCACCTCGTCGATGTCGGTGCTGTGCTGGATCCGGTTGTCGTCGAGGTAGTCCGGGGTCCAGACCGGCGCGAGGTTGGCGACGGCGGCGTGGCCGAGTCCGGAGCCGCCGGTCAGCTGGAGGCCGACGTTGAGGGTGGAGGTGTGGCCGTCCGACGCCCGGATGTAGGACAGGCCGTCCTCCGGTCCGGGGAAGCTGACGTACGCCATGTCCGCGCCGAGGAGCAGACGCGAGCGCCGGGTGACGGCCTTGAGCACCCCGTCGAGGGTGTCGGGGACGAGGAGGTCCCGGGCGGTGTCGAGCAGCGCGGACAGGCCCGCTTCGCGTTGCTGGCGCCCGCGGCGCTGGGCGCAGATGTCCAGTCCGAGCCGGACGGCCCGCTCGAGTGCGGCCGTCTCGGCCTCGGGGGCGCCGCCACAGGCGGCTTCGGCGAGCAGTGACTCGATGCGCGCCGGTGGTGCCTCCGCCACCAGCAAGGTCAGTACGGTCAGCGCGTCAGGCCGCTTCCGGACCCCCTGTTGGGCCATCTCTTATCCCCCACCCGTACATACCAGCCGTTTTGCCTGGCACATGCCAGGTGCTACAACGTGTTTATCATGTCACTTTGGGTGGGGCTCGGATGATTCCACGGTGTGGACGGTGGAGAGGGCACCGCCGAGTGGTCCCCGATGTGTTGCCGGGTCACCTTCCCGCCGCCCGTGCCGGTTGAGGAGGATGAAGCGGTGGCCACCAGGGAGGTGGTCCGGGCGACAACGCCCAGCTGGCGCGGTGGGAGCACAGGCGGACGGCATGAACGCGCTACAGGACTACCGCCGTTCGCTGGAACGAAGCAGGGCCGCGCTGGAGCACGCGCACCGGCCCGCGACCTTCCGGCTCTGCGGCCGTGAATGGGACCTGCTGCCAGGGATTTTCGCCCCGGTCTACTCGCCCACCACCGAGATCTCCATGCGCCTGCTCGGCCTGGACGACCCGCGGGCCGCCGGGCGCTCCGGCTCGCTGCTGGAGATCGGCTGCGGCACCGGCGTCATCGCGGTGGCCGCGGCACTGGCCGGGCATGCCCGGGTGGTGGCCGGCGACATCAACGAGGCCGCCGTCCGCAACACCGAGATGAACGCCCACCGGCACGGCGTCGCCGACCGCGTCCACAGCGTGCACAGCGACCTGTTCGCCGCGCTCGCGCCCGAGGAGCGCTTCGACACCGTCTTCTGGCACTCCAACTACGTGCTCGCGCCGGAGGACTACCGCTACCGGACGATGCACGAGCGCGGCTACGTCGACCCGGGCTACGCCGCCCACCGCCGCTTCCTCGTCGAGGCTCCGGGCCGGCTGGCTCCGGGCGGCTCGGTGCTGCTGCACTTCAGCGAGCGCGGCGACCTGACGGTGCTGCGCCGGATCGCCGAGGAATGCGGGCGCACCCTGCGGGTGGTGCGCGGCGGCGTCTTCCCGGAGGGTGAGCAGGAGGTCGAGCACATGTTGATCGAGGTGGCCGTGGCGCGTGGCCGGGCCGCCCGCGAGACGGCACCCGGTACCGGCTTCTGACGTCCGGGTCCGGCGACCCGACCTGCCACGCCGACTTCGGCATGTGCCACGAGGCGCCGGCGCACGGTGGTCCGCCCACCCCCGGGGTAGGCCTGGGCCACCAGGGTCCGGCCGTGCCGTACGGCGTCCGGGCGGGTCGCGCGCCCGAGCCGTTCCATGGCCGGATCTCGCCGGTCCGCCACCTCGGGCGGACCTCTTCGAGGGTCTGCCGTCACCGTTCTTCGTCGTCCCCGGGCGAGATCTGACGGAGTGTGCCGCCACCTGATGGAGTATCCGCCACCTGACGAAGTGCGGGGGCGGGCGTTGGCGACACCTGGCGGCACGCCACAAGATCTGGAAGAGCCTCAGCCGTTCGGCGGCCGGCGGACCGCTGCCGGACCGGGACCCGGGCCGCGGGCCCGCCGGTCCTCCCCGACCCGTGCCATCCACAGCCTCGCCACGACGCCCTTCCGTGCGCGCCGCCGAGCCGGCGCACCTTCGCCCTGGGAGACACCCATGGTCACCGCCCTGTCCGCGCTCCTGTCCCGGCCCGCACTCCATCAGCCCGACTGGGCCGACCACGAGCACCTTCCCGACATCAAGGACCGGCTGGCCGGTCTGCCGCCGCTGGTCGGCCCGGCCGACGTCCGGCGGCTGCGCTCCGTGCTCGCCGAGGTCGCGGCCGGGCGGGCCCAGGTCGTACAGATCGGCGACTGCGCCGAGGACCCGGCGGAGTGCACCGCGGGCGACGTCGCCCGCAAGACCGGGCTGCTGGACGTCCTGGCCGGCATCGTCACGATGGCCACCCACCGGCCGGTGGTCCGGGTCGGCCGGATGGCCGGCCAGTTCGCCAAGCCCCGCTCCAAACCGACCGAGTTCGTCGGCGGCCTGGAGATCCCGGTCTTCCGCGGCCACCTGGTCAACAGCCCCGAACCCGACCCGGAGCTGCGCCGCCCCGACCCGCGGCGGCTGCTCGACTGCTACTGGGCGGCGGCCGAGGCGATGACCCACCTCGGCTGGCCGGATCCGGACCGCCGCTCGCCGCTCAGCCCGCCGGTGTGGACCAGCCACGAGGCGCTGCTGCTCGACTACGAAGTTCCGATGATCCGTCAGATCAGTTACACCGAAAGCCTCCTGACGTCCACGCACTGGCCGTGGATCGGCGAGCGGACCCGCGACGTGGCCGGCGCCCACGTCGCGATGCTCGCGTCCGTGGCCAACCCGGTCGCGTGCAAGGTGGGCCCCGGCATGGCGCCCGAGGAACTGCTGGAGCTGTGCGCGCGGCTCGACCCGCGCCGCGAGCCCGGACGGCTGACCCTGATCGCCCGGATGGGCGCCGAGGTCGTCGCCGACCGGCTGCCCGCGCTGGTCAGGGCCGTCCGGGAGGCCGGCCACCCGGTCATCTGGCTCACCGACCCGATGCACGGCAACACCGTCACCACGCCCGGTGGGCTGAAGACCCGCTTCGTGGAGACCGTCGTCCGGGAGATCCAGCACTTCCAGTACGCCGTCCGCTCCGAGGGCGGCGTGGCCGGCGGCCTGCACCTGGAGACCACACCCGACGACGTCACCGAGTGCGCCCACGACGCCTCCGGGATGGCGCACGTCGGCGACAAGTACACCAGCTTCTGCGATCCCCGGCTCAACCCCGGCCAGGCCATCACCGTGGTCTCCGCCTGGGAGGGCTGAACCGCCGCGCCCGGAACGGCGCCACGCACCACCACACCGAGAGAGCAACCGAGAGAGCAACGGGCCGGCCGCGCGCCGGCCCCGAGGGAGGTCCGGCAGTGACGAACACGATCGCCCTGGTCACCGGGGCAGCAGGCGGCATCGGCGCGGCCGTGGTCCGCGCCCTGGCCGAACAGGGCACCGCGGTGGCCGCGGCGGACCGCGACGAGGAGGGCCTGCGCAAGACCGTGGCCGCCCTCGCCGAGGAGGGCCTGCGGGTCGAGGCCTACCCGGTGGACGTCAGCGACCACCGCGCCGTCGACCTGCTCGTCGACCAGGTGGAGCGCGAACTCGGGCCGGTGGACCAACTGGTCAACGCCGCCGGGGTGCTGCGCCTCGGCGAGGTCCGGGACTTCTCCGTCGAGGACTGGACGGCCACCTTCGCGGTCAACGTCAACGGCGTCTTCCACGTGTCCCGCGCGGTGGTCGACCGGATGATCCCGCGCGGGCGCGGCGCCATCGTCACCGTCGCCTCCAACGCCGCCCGCACCCCGCGCACCGAGATGGCCGCCTACGCCGCCTCCAAGGCCGCCGCGACGATGTTCACCAAGAGCCTCGGCCTGGAGGTCGCCAGGTACGGCATCCGCTGCAACCTCGTCGCCCCCGGATCCACCGACACCCCGATGCTCACCTCGATGTGGCACGACGAGTCCGGCCCGCAGGGCACCCTGCACGGTCGCGCGGACGCCTTCCGGGTCGGCATCCCGCTCAACAAGCTGGCCAGCCCCGCCGACATCGCCGCCGCCGTGCTCTTCCTGCTCTCCGACGCGGCCGGCCACATCACCCTGCACGACCTCACCGTCGACGGCGGCGCCGGCCTCGGCGCCTGACCGGCTCGCCCAACTCACCACTCCCCCAGGAGAGTCCACCGCATGGCAGGCATTCCGACCATCGAGCCCTATCCGATGCCGACCGCGGGCGAGCTGCCCGACAACACCGTGTCGTGGACCGTCCGCCCGGACCGCGCGGTGCTGCTCGTGCACGACATGCAGCGCTACTTCCTGCGCCCCTTCCCGGCGGACGAGGCACCCGGCCGGGAGCTGCTGCACAACGCCGCCCTGCTGCGCCGCCAGGCCGCCGAGCTCGGCGTGCCGGTCGCCTACACCGCCCAGCCGGGCGGCATGACCACCGAACAGCGCGGGCTGCTGCTGGACTTCTGGGGCCCCGGGATGCGGATGGACCCGGTCGACCGCGAGGTCGTCGAGTCGCTCGCCCCGGCCCCCGGCGACTGGCTGCTCACCAAGTGGCGCTACAGCGCCTTCTTCCGCTCCGACCTGCTCCAGCGGATGCGCGAGGAGGGCCGCGACCAGCTGATCCTGTGCGGCGTGTACGCCCACGTGGGCGTACTGATGACGGCCGTCGACGCCTTCACCAACGACATCCGGCCGTTCCTGGTCGCCGACGCCGTCGCGGACTTCTCCGCCGCCCACCACCGGCTCGCCCTGGAGTACGCCGCCGCGCGCTGCGCGATGCTGATCACCGCCAAGGAGACCTTCGCATGACCGACCGGACGACGGACCGGGCAAGCGAGCCGACGACGGACCGGACGAGCGACCGGACGACGGACCGGACGACCGAGGAACTGCTGCGCCGGGTGCTCGCGGAGCGGCCGCCCGCCTTCGCCCTCCTGCACCGGCCCGAGACCACCGGCCCGGGCACGCTGGACGTCCTGTTCGGCGAGGTCGCCACCGCGCACACGCTGGACGGTGTCCCGCTGGGCCCCGAGCCCGGCCGCCCGGGCCCGGAGGTCCTGGTCCTGGTCCCGTACCGGCAGATCGCCGAGCGCGGCTTCGAGGCCCAGGACGACGGTGCCCCGCTGCTCGCCATGACGGTGACCGAGCACGCCACCGTCGACCTCGACGAAGCGCTGGCGCTGATCCCGGACCGGCCCACCGAGCTGACCGGCGCCCGCTTCGACCTCGGCGACGAGGAGTACGCCGACATCGTCCGCCGGGTGGTCGCCGAGGAGATCGGGCAGGGCGTCGGCGCCAACTTCGTCGTCCGCCGCACCTTCCTGGCCGAGATCAGCGACTACACCCTGCACGCCGCGCTGGCCTTCTTCCGCCGGCTGACGGAGCGCGAGGCGGGCGCCTACTGGATCTTCGTCGTGCACACCGGGGAGCGGACCTTCGTCGGCGCCAGCCCCGAGCGGCACATCAGCCTGGCCGACGGCGTCGCCGTGATGAACCCGATCAGCGGCACCTACCGCTACCCGGCCTCCGGCCCCACCCTGGCCGGCGTGATGGACTTCCTCGCCGACCGCAAGGAGGCCGACGAGCTCTACATGGTGGTCGACGAGGAGCTCAAGATGATGGCCCGGATCTGCGAGGGCGGCGGCCGGGTGGTCGGCCCGTACCTCAAGGAGATGGCCCGGCTCGCGCACACCGAGTACCTCATCGAGGGCCGGACCGACCGCGACCCGCGCGAGATCCTCCGCGAGACGATGTTCGCCCCGACCGTCACCGGCAGCCCGCTGGAGAGCGCCGCCCGGGTCATCCGCCGTTACGAGCCCGCCGGGCGCGGCTACTACAGCGGCGTGGCCGCGCTGATCGGCCGGGACGAGCACGGCGGGCGCACGATGGACTCCGCGATCCTGATCCGCACCGCCGACATCGACACCGCCGGCCGGATCCGGATCGGAGTCGGCGCCACCCTGGTGCGCCACTCCGACCCGGCCTCCGAGGTCGCCGAGACCAGGGCCAAGGCGGCCGGGCTGCTGGCCGCGCTGGAAGCCGGAGGCCCGCGCACCTTCGCCGGCCACCCGCGGGTACTGGCCGCGCTGGAGCGGCGCAACACCGGCATCTCGGACTTCTGGCTGGCCGAGGACGCGGACCGCGGCCGGCGGCTCGCCGAATTCGCCGGGCGTCGGGTGCTCGTGATCGACGCCGAGGACACCTTCACCGCCATGATCGGCCACCAACTCACGTCACTGGGGCTTGAGGTGACGATCCGTCGATTCGACGAGCAGTACGCCTTCGACGGCTTCGACCTGGTCGTGATGGGCCCGGGGCCGGGCGACCCGCGGCAGGCCGACCATCCCAAGATCGCCGGTCTGCGCTCCGCGGTGGCCGAGTTGCTCGCCCGGCGGCGCCCGTTCGTCGCGGTCTGTCTCAGTCACCAGGTGCTGTCCACCCTGCTCGGCCTGCCGCTGCGCCGCCGGGACGTCCCCAACCAGGGCGTCCAACGCGAGATCGACCTGTTCGGTGCTCGCGAGCGGGTGGGCTTCTACAACACCTTCGCCGCCATCAGCCCGCACGACACGGTCGACGTGGACGGCGTCGGCACCGTCGAGGCCGCCCGCGACCGGGAGACCGGCGAGGTGCACGCCCTGCGCGGCCCGCACTTCGCGTCCATGCAGTTCCATGCCGAGTCGGTGCTCACCCAGGACGGCCCCCGGATCGTCGGCGGCCTGATCGCCGAGGTCCTCCGTGCCGGGGCGATCCTTGCCGGGTAGTCTCCGGGAGACCGCACGGGAGAGGGGCCGACAGGATGGGCGATGACCGAGCCACCGGCGAATGGGGAGCGGAACTGCTCGACGTCGGGGCCTACCTGGCCCGCACCGTCGTCCCCGGCCCGCTGCCCCCCGAACCCGGGACGCTGCGCCGGCTGCACCGCGCCCACCTGCTGGCCCTCCCGTTCGAGAACCTCGACATCCCGCTCGGCCGCGGCGTCCCGCTCGACCTGGACCGCGTCCAGGCCAAGCTGGTCGCCGGCGGCCGCGGCGGCTACTGCTTCGAACAGAACCTGCTCTTCGCCGCAGTGCTGGAACGCCTGGGCTTCCAGGTCACCAGGCTCGCCGCCCGAGCCCTGCTGAACGCCGGCCGACCGCTGCCACGCACCCACCTGGTGCTGCTGGTGACGGTCGGCCAGGCGCGTTTCCTCGCCGACGTCGGCTTCGGCGACAAGGGGCCGCTGGAGCCGCTGCCGCTGACCGACGGCGCCCTGGCCGAGCCCGACGGCTGGACTCACCGGCTCCGCCGGGTCGGCTCGGAGCCGGACTGCTGGGTGCTCGAACTCCTTCGCCCCGACGGGTGGTTGCCGCTCTACCGGTTCGAGACGGGCCTGCCGCTGCACCAGGTCGACTGCGTGGTGATGAACCACTACACCTCCACCCATGAGCGCTCCCCGTTCACCGGCCGGGCCTACCTGTCCAGGATCACCTCGCAGCGCCGGCTCTCCCTCGACGGCCGGCGGCTGGTCGTCGGCCGCGCCGACGGCACGACGGAGGCTGCGGACCTCACCGACGAGCGGTACGCCGCCGTCCTCGCGGAGGACTTCGGTGTCCGGCTCGGGCCCGGGGACCTGCGGTCCGTCCTGCGGAGCCTGCCGGCCATCGGCCCCTCCTGACACCGCCGGCCCCTCCTGACACACGTCGGGCCCCGCGGGGGTCACCAAACCCCCCGGGGCGCCCCCCGGGGGGTGTCACGCCTCCCCCGCCCGGGGGCGCGCCCACGGG
>NZ_JBHWIJ010000230.1:0-4579 GCF_042732255.1 Kitasatospora sp. NPDC059803
CGATCACGGTGGCGCCGTCGGCGGTGAGGCGGCGCAGCACCGCCTGGCCGGCCGGGGGGCGGGCGCCGGCGCCCCCGCGTAGAGATTCGGCCCCCGCGGGCAGTGTGGGGGGGGGGGCGCGCGGGCGCCCCCCCGCCGCGCCACACCCCGCCTCCCGCTCGTCGGCGCCCAGCGCGCCCAGGTCCACCGGCTCGGTGTCCGGGGCGTAGGCGGGCCGGACCTCCTGGCGGGCCACGCCGTCCTCGGTGGTGAAGACGGTGCGCAGCGGCTCGTGCCGCTCGACCAGGCCGGTCAGCGCGGTGCGCAGCGCGGCCAGGTCGAGGCCGCCGCGCAGCCGCAGGCCGAAGGAGGTGGTGTACTCGACCGCGTCGGTCTCGAACTCCTGGAGGAACCAGAGCCGTTCCTGGCCGAAGGAGAGCGGGGCCGGGCCGTCGCCGCCGGGCCGGAGCGGGTCGCGGACGCCGCCGCCGGCGCCGGCGGCTGCCAGTCGCTGCCGCAGGATCTCGTCGGCGTCCTGGCCCTCGCTGTGTCGCTGGTCTGTCATCGGTTGCTCCCCCGCGCGCCACCGCGCGTCGTCGTCCGGTCCGCCGGTGTCCGGCGCACGTCTTCGAGTACTTGCTTGCGGACCTGGTCCGCGAGGGCCGCCACGGTGCGGGCGGCGAACACGTGCCGGGCCGAGACCCCGACGCCGAACACCTCCCGGATCCGGGCGGTGACCTGGAGGGTGAGCACCGAGTTGGCGCCGTGGTCGAAAACGTTGTCCTCGGCCCCCACGACGGGCACGCCCAGCACCTCGGCCCAGATCCCGGCCAGCGCCGCCTCGGTCTCGTCCCGGGGCGCGGTGGGCTCGGCGGCCGGCCGCTGCTCCTCCGGCTCCGGCAGGGCCCGCCGGTCGATCTTGCCGCTCGTGGTCATCGGGAACGCGTCCAGGACGATGACGACCGGCGGGACCATGTAGCCGGGCAGCCGCTCGGCGAGCCGGTCCCGGATCTTCTCCGGGTCGGCGGCGCCGTCCGCGGGCACCACGTAGCCGGTCAGCACGGTCTGCCCGGACGGCCTGGTCCGGGCGACCACCGCGGTCTGCTCGACGCTCTCGTCGTCGAGCAGCGCGGTCTCGATCTCGCCCAGCTCGATCCGGTAGCCGCGCACCTTGACCTGGTTGTCGATCCGCCCGAGGAATTCGAGCGTGCCGTCGGGCAGCCAGCGGACCAGGTCGCCGGTGCGGTAGAGCCTCGCGCCGGCGGTCGCGGCGAGGTGGTCCGGGACGAACCGCTCCTCGGTGAGCTCCGGGCGGCCCAGGTAGCCGCGGGCCACCCCGGCGCCGCCGACGTACAGTTCGCCGGGCACGCCCACCGGGACGGGCTCGCGGTGCTCGTCGAGCACGTAGCCGGTGGTGTTGGCGATGGGCCGGCCGATCGAGGGCAGCCGCCCGACCGGGGCGTCCTCCTCCGCCTCCAGCACCGTGCCGGTGGTGAGCACGGTGGTCTCGGTCGGGCCGTACAGGTTGGACAGCGCCATCGCCGAGCCGCGCGGCAGCCGGCGGCGCACCACGTCGGCGCCGGTGAGGATGTGGCGTACCCGGCCCTGGTGGAGCGCGGGCTGGTCGAGCAGGCCCTCCAGGCGCGGGGCCGGGATGAGGATGAGGGTGATCCCCTGCTCGACGATCCAGCCGGCGAGCAGGTGCGGGTCCTCCAGGACGCGGTCGGAGGCGAACCGGATCTCCACGCCGCAGGCGAGGGCGCCCCACTGCTCCAGCACCGTCGGGTCGAAGCCGGGCGGCACCATCTGGGTGGCCCGGTCGCCGGGCCCGGCGTCGAAGAAGTCCCGGTACCAGTCGCACAGGTTGACCACGCCGCGGTGCTCGATCAGCACGCCCTTGGCCTTGCCGGTGGAGCCCGAGGTGTAGATCACGTACGCGAGGTCGGACGGGCCGACGGCGACCTCGGGCGGCCCGTCGTGCGTGCCGGGCCCGGTGTCCTCGACGTACAGCACCTCGACGCCTTCCGGCGCCTCGGGCCCGGGCAGGTCGCGCTGGGTGAGGAGCACCGGCACCCCGGCGTCCTGGAGCACGTAGACCGTCCGGTCGTCGGGCAGTTCGGGGTCGAGCGGCAGGTAGGCGGCGCCGGCCTTGAGCACGGCGAGCTGGGCGATCGTCATCTCGGCGGCGCGCCGGGTCCGGACGCCGACGACGCTGCCCGGGCCGACGCCGCGGTCGGCCAGCCGGTGGGCCAGCGCGTCCGTCAGCGCGTCGAGTTCGGCGAAGGTCAGGCTGCGGTCCTCGGTGGTGACGGCCGCGGCGTCCGGGGTGCGCCGGGCCTGGTCGGCGACCAGGCCGTGGATGGTCGCCGTGTGGAACCGGGCGCCGGTCGCGGTGGCGTTCCAGCCGGTGGTGACCAGCCGGCGTTCCTGCTCGTCCATCAGCGGCAGCTCGTCGACGAGCCGGTCCGGGTCGGCCGCCGCCATGCCCTCCAGCAGCACGGTGAGGTGGCGGGCGGTCCGGGCGACGGTCTCCGGGTCGAAGAGCGCCGTGCTGTACTCGACCAGGCCGCCGAGCCGCCCGTCGCGCTCCTCGAACTCGAAGCCGATGTCGAACAGCGCGTGCATCCGCGGCAGGGCGCTCTCCTCGACCCGCAGGCCGTCGGGGCCGGGCAGCGCGTCCTGGGCCCGCTTGAGCATCAGCGCGGCCTGGATCAGCGGGGTGCGGCTGGGGTCGCGGTCCGGCTTGAGCTCGTCGATCAGCCGGTCGTACGGCAGGTGCTGGTGGGTGAAGGCCTCCAGCACGCCCTGCCGGACGTCGGCCAGGAAGGCGCCGACGGTCGTGTCGGGGGTGGTCCGGGAGCGCAGCACCAGCGTGTTGACGAAGAAGCCGAGCACGTCCTCCAGTTCGCTGTGCTCGCGGCCGGAGACGATGGTGCCGACGGCGATGTCGCGCTGGCGCGCGTACCGGGACAGCAGCAGTTGGACGCCCGCCGTGAGGACGGTGAACAGGGTGACGCCCTCCCGGCGGCAGAGCCGGGTGAGGGCGGCCACCAGCTCGGGGCTCAGCTCGAAGGGGTGGCCGGCGCCCCGGGTGGCGCGGGTGGCGGGCCGGGGCCGGTCGGTCGGCAGCTCCAGCGGCACCACGCCGTCCAGCCGGCGCTTCCAGTAGGCGAGGTCGGCGGCCTCCCGGGCGCCCCGCTCGCCGTGCTGGTGCACGGCGAAGTCGGCGTACTGCAGGGGTAGTTCGCTCAGCGCGGCGGGCCGGCCGGTGGCCTCCTGGCCGAGCAGGGCGACGAGCTCGCGGGCCATCACCTCCTTGGACCAGCCGTCGGTGACGACGTGGTGCATGTCGAGGACGAGCAGGTGCTCGGTGTCGGCCAGCCGGATCAGCCAGGGGCGCAGCAGCGGGCCGCCGCGCAGGTCGAAGGAGCGGCTCAGCTCGGTGCGCAGCAGCTGGTCGAGGTCGTCGACGCGCCCCTCGGCCGCGAGGTCGGTGAAGCGCACCGGCCGGTGGCCGGGGGCGTGGACGACCTGCACGCCCTGGCCGCCCTCGGTGGCGAAGGTGGTGCGCAGCGCCTCGTGCCGGGCCACCAGGGCGTCGACGGCGCGCCCGAGGGCGTCCCGGTCGAGCGGCCCGGTCAGCCGCAGGCCGAGCGGCGAGTTGTACTCGGTGCCCTGGGACTCGTAGTCGTACAGGAACCAGAGCCGCTGCTGGCCGTAGGAGAGCGGCAGCGGCCGGTCGCGGCCGACCGGCACCAGTCCGGCCCGGCGGGCGGGCTCGCTGCCCAGCCGGCCGGCCAGCCCGGCGACGGTGGGCGACTCGAACAGGGTGCGGATCGGCACCTCGACGTCCAGCACCGAGCGGATGCGCCCGATCAGCCGGGTGGCGAGCAGGGAGTGGCCGCCGAGGTCGAAGAAGCTGTCCTCGACACCGATCGAGGCGACGCCGAGCACCTCGCAGAACAGGTCGCAGAGCTGCTCCTCGCGGGCGCTGCGCGGCCCGTGCCCGCTGCCGGCGGCGACGGTGCCCGGGTCCGGGAGCGCGGCCCGGTCGGTCTTGCCGTTGGGGGTCAGCGGGATCTCGGGGATCGGCACCACCACGGCCGGGACCATGTAGCCGGGCAGCGTGGCGGCGGCGTGCGCGCGCAGTTCGGCCGGGTCGGCGCCGCCCTCGCCGGCCGGCACCACGTAGGAGACCAGCCGGGTGTCGCCGGCCCCGTACTCGCGGGCGACGGTGACGGCGCGGGCCACCGCGGGGTGCCGCTCCAGGACGGCGTCGATCTCGCCGGGCTCGATCCGGAAGCCGCGGACCTTCAGCTGGAAGTCGGCGCGGCCGACGTACTCCAGGTTGCCGTCGGCGGCCCAGCGGACGATGTCGCCGGTGCGGTACATGCGCTCGCCCTCGGCGCCGTACGGGTCGGGCAGGAAGCGGTCCCGGGTGAGGTCCTCGCGGTGCAGGTAGCCGGTGCCGACGCCGTCCCCGGCGATGTACAGCTCGCCGGCGGCGCCCCTCGGCCCCAGGCGCCGCGCCCCGGCGCGGACCCCGCCCCCGGGGGTGCCGGGCGGGCCGGCCCGGGGGGGGGCGGCCGGGGGGGCGGGC
>NZ_JBHWIJ010000230.1:4589-8398 GCF_042732255.1 Kitasatospora sp. NPDC059803
GCGGTGGACCAGATGGTGGTCTCGGTGGGCCCGTACAGGTTGGTGACCTCGCTGCCGAGCGCGCGCATCCGCTCGGCGAGGGCGGCCGGCAGGGCCTCCCCGCCGACCAGCATCCGCAGGCCGCGCAGCGCCTGCGGGACTTCGTCGCACAGGGCCTGCCAGAGGCTGGGGGTGGCCTGCATGATCGTGGTGCCGGTGCGGCCGACCAGGGCGCCCAGCCCGGCGGGGTCGGTGACGGTCGCGCGGTCGGCGAGGACCACGGTGGCGCCGCCGACCAGCGGCAGGTAGAGCTCCAGGGCGGCGATGTCGAAGGCGATCGTGGTGACGGAGGTCCAGACGTCCTCGGCGGCGAGCGGGAAGAGGTCGGCCATCGAGACCAGGAAGTTGGTCAGCGCGTGGCGGCTGATGACGACGCCCTTGGGGCGGCCGGTGGAGCCGGAGGTGTAGATGACGTAGGCCGGGTCGGCGGCGGTCGCGGCGGGGCCCTGCGGCCCGGCGGGCTCCGTCGCCAGCCTGGCGCGCACCTCCTCGTCGTCCAGCAGCAGCCGGTGGGCGGCGGTGGCGGGCAGCCGCCCGGCCGTCGCGCTGTCGGTGACCAGCGCCGAGGGGGCGGCGTGGTCGAGGATGTAGCCGATCCGGTCGGCCGGGTAGTCGGGGTCGAGCGGCACGTAGGCGGCGCCGGTGCGGGCCACCGCGAGCAGGGCGACGACGAGGTCGGCGGAGCGCGGCAGCGCCAGGGCGACGAGCCGGCCCGGGGCGGCGCCGTGGCGGCGCAGCTCGCCGGCCAACCGCTCGGCCCGGTCGTCGAGTTCGGCGTAGCTGAGCACGGTGTCGCCGGCGATCAGGGCGGTCCGCGCGGGCTGGGCGGCGGCCCGGGCCCGGAACAGTGCGGAGACGTCGGCGTCGGGCACCGGCCGGTCGGTGGCGTTCCACTCGGTCAGCAGGGCGTGCCGCTCGGCCGGGTCCAGCACCTCGTAGCCGTCCGGGTCGGCGTCCGGCGCGGCGACGGCGGCGGCCAGCAGGCGCGGCAGCGCGTCGGTGAGCCGCCGGACGGTCGCCGGGTCGAACAGCTCGGTGCTGAAGGTCGCGGCCAGCCGCAGCCCGGAGCCGTCGGGCGCGCTGCGAAAGCGCAGCTGGAGGTCGAACGGGGAGTGCTGGCGGGGAAGTTGGGCCACCTGGGCGTCGAGCGCGCCGAAGCGGAGGCGGGCGGGCAGGTCCTCGGCGAGATCGAAGGCCACCTGGGCCAGCGGGTGGCGGTTGAGCGCGCGCTCGGGCCGCAGCTCGCCGACCACGGTCTCGAACGGGACGCCGCCGTGGCGCCGGGCCGTGTCGGCGACCGCCGCGCAGTCGCCGACCAGCTCGCGGAAGGAGGCGCCGGGGCGGCGGACGACCCGCAGCACCACCGGGTTGGCCAGCGGGCCGACCACGGCGGCGCGCCGGGCGTCGTCGCGGCCGGGCAGGCTGCCGACCAGCGGGACGTCGGCGCCGGCGCCGAAGCGGCCCAGCAGCGCCACGACGGCGGCGTGCAGCACCGCCTCGACGCCGGCGCCGCAGTCGGCGGCCAGGTCGGCGAGGGCCGCCGCCAGCGGGCCGTCCAGCTCGCTGCGGTACTCGTCGGCGGCGTAGCGGGTGACGGCCGGGCGCGGCCGGTCGACGGGCAGGTCGAGCTGCGCCGGCGCGCCCTCCAAGGCCGCGCGCCAGTGGGCGAGTTCGGCCGCGGCGTGCTCGGTGGGCCGCTCGGGGGCGCCGTTCAGCTCCCGGTCGGCGGCGGCCGCCGCGGCGTACTGCGGGGCGGGCTCGGACGCGCCGGGGGCGGCCGGGGCGGTGGCCGCCGCGTACGCCCGGGCCAGGTCGTCGACGATCACGGCGAGCGAGCGCTCGTCGGCCGCGATCTCGTGCACCGTCAGGACCAGCACGTGGGCGTCCGGACCGGTGGCGAGCAGCCGGGCCCGCAGCGGGGGCTCCCGGGTGAGGTCCAGGCCCTGGCCGGCCGCCCGGGTCAGCGCCTCGTCGAGCTCGTCGGGGGCGACCGGCTCGGGCCGCAGCCCGGCGAACGCCCCGCCGTCGGGGGCGGGTTCGGGGCGGCAGCGACCCTCGGCCTCGCGGTGCACGGTGCCCAGCAGCGGGTGCCGCCGGACCAGGGCGTCCAGCGCGGCGCGCAGCTGCTCCGGACCCAGGCCGCCGGCCAGCCGCAGCGCCACCGTGTGGGTGTGGCCGGCGGCGCCCTCCTGGAAGCGGTTCAGGAACCACAGGCGCTGCTGCGCCGGCGACAGGACACTGTCGTTGGTGATCGTCACGTTCGCTCTCCAGCCTGTTCAGGCGACGCGTCGCAGGACGCGGCCGCCGAACTGCATGTGGTCCGCGCGCCCGGTCTCCGGGTCGAGCAGGAAGCGGCCGAGGTGTTCCACCTCGGGCAGCCGCGGGTGCCGGGCGGCGAAGAAGCGCTCGCCTCGGCCGGTCAGGTCGTACTCCATCCCGTCGTCGTCGACCAGGACGGTGGCGCCGGGGTGTGCGCCGTCCGCCGTGTCGGCGCCGGGGCGGATCCGGTACACGGTCTCGCCGTTGGCCCACTGCCCGACGCGGTCCGACAGGTCCTGCGCGGCGCCGGCGGCGGGGCCCGGCGCGTAGCCGGCGACGTCCACGCCCTCGGCCCGGAGCTGGGCCAGCAGGTCCTGCCAGGCGCCGAGGCCGGCCGCGGAGTCGGCCTGGAGGGCGATCACGGTGCCGCGTTCCGGCTGGATCCGCAGGTGGCAGGTGGCGCCCGCGCCCACGCCGTCGAGGCCGAGCCAGCGGTCGGCGCCGTTGCCGTACCGGGCCCAGCCGTGGCCCCAACCGTCGGCCAGGCCGAACGGCAGGGTGTCGAAGGGCGGTTCGGCCAGCTCCCGGACGGCCTCCTGGTCGAGCAGGGCGGCGTGCGAGGCGTCGCGGTCGTCCAGGTGGAGCCGGGCGAACGCGACCAGGTCGGTGACGGTGCCGGCGATCGCGGCGGCGGGGGCGAGGTCGCGGGGGATCTCGTCGGCCGCCAGGAAGGCCGGCTCGATGTCCAGCGGCCGGAGCAGGAAGTCCGTCACGGCGTTGCGCCAACTCACCCCGGCGGCGGCCTCGATGACCTTTCCGGCCAGCGCGAACCCGGCGTTGGAGTACGAGAACGCGGTGCCGGGGGCGAACAGCGGGCCGGCCGCGACGGCGGCCCGCAGCCCGCCGTCGCCGGGGCCGTCGCAGACCATTCCGGAGGAGTGGCTGAGCAGGTGGCGGGTCGTCAGTCTCAGTTCGGCGAAGGGTGGTTCGTTCAGGTACTCGCCGACCGGCAGGTCCAGGTCGAGGTCGCCGTCGAAGGCCAGCTGCATGGCCAGCGTCGCGGTGAAGAGCTTGGTGAGCGAGGCGAACGGCGCGGCGGGCGCCGGCCCGGGCTCCGCACCCGCCTCGGCGACGTGGAGTTCGCCGGCGTCGTAGAACGCGCACCGGAGGGAGCGCACACCGTGTTCGCGCGCGAGCCGTCCGGCCTTTTCACGCCATGACTGTGAATTCACTAAAACCCACCCACCGCATTCACCGGAATCCGAAAAAGGCGCAGCACAACAGCCCCGTTCGGCCGTGTTCCGTCCACGGCTCGTCGGTACGGGGATTACGCAAAAGGGGAATTCGCTCTGGTGAATGCAGGCTAACACCGGGCGGCGGGGCCGGTCAGGGTCGTTAAGCGGCAGCCGAATGACCCTGGTTGCCGCACTGCGAAACGCCGTTCGACCTGCCCGGAAACCCGAAAACGCCGATGGGGTCCGCGGTCGCGGACCCCAACGGCGGGTCGGGGT
>NZ_JBHWIJ010000230.1:8408-14021 GCF_042732255.1 Kitasatospora sp. NPDC059803
CCCGCGGCCGCCCCCCCCACCCCCCGGGTCGGTGTGGCAATGGTGGGGGCGGAGCTACTCGCGCAGTCCGATGGCCTCCACCGGGCGGGCGCGCAGGGCGAGCTTGGTCGGCACCAGAACGGCCGCCGCGGCCAGGGCCGAGGTCGCCGCCACGATCGCCAGGTAGAGCAGCGGCGGAATGTGCGGAACCAGGGACCCGGTCAGGCCCATGCTCACCGTCATCAACGGCACGATGGGCACCAGGCTGCCGACCACCACCGCGATCAGGATCAGCATCAGCGTCTCGGTGCGCATCATCCGCATGACCTGTTCGGGGGTCGCGCCCACCAGCCGCAGCAGCGCGAACTCCCGTGCTCTGGACAGCGTGGTCATCACCAGGGTGTTGGCGACGGCCACCGCGATGTACCCGAAGACCAGAACCAGCGGCAGCGCGCTGCCGAACAGGTTGGCCGTGCCGGCCTTCTCCTGGGCGGCGGACAGGCCGCCCTTGTCCTGGACGTGCACCCCGGGGTAGCGGTCGTTGAGCCCGGTGAGCTCCCCGATCACCTTCTTCTTGTCGGCGCCGTCCTTGGCCCGCACCAGCACCGAGTCGTACATCCGGCGCGAACTGTGCTGGAGCACGGTGTCGTAGGACAGGGTGATGTCGCCGAAGCCCAGGCCGCGCTTGTACACGGCGATCACCTTCGGCTCCAGCGTCTGCCCGTCGGGCATGTGCACCTTGATCTGGCCGCCGACGCCCGCGCCGAGCGTGGCCGAAGCCCCGCTGCTGATCGCCACCGTGTCCGTGGACAGGTTGTCCAGGGAGCCCTCGGAGACGTCCAGGTCGACGACCCGGCTCAGGTTGCCCGGGGTCAGCCCCTGCGCCTTGTAGTCGAAGATCTCCGGCGAGCCGAGCATCTTCGTCGAGGCGAACAGGTCGACCCGCACCGTCCCGGCCGCGGCGTCCACCCCGTCCAGGCCGGCGATGAACTTCGGCGCGGTGACCGGCAGGCCGCCGGAATCGCTGGTCACCGTGTAGTCGGCGACGACGCCCGCCTGGGCCTGCGCCTCGGCCGCACCCGACGTGGTGGTCGGGATGAACAGCTGCACCGAGGCGAAGCCGATCGCCAGGATCAGCGGGCCGATGCCGGCCGCCAGCCGCCGGGCGTTGGCCCGGGTGTTGGCCACGGCCAGGAACCCGAGGGTCCCGAACCGCCGCTGGAACGGCGCGGCCATCAGCCTGGTCGCCTTCGCCACCACCGGCGGGGCCAGCATGAGGATCGCGATCACCATGATCAGACCGCCGCTGCCGGCCGCGGCCACCGCGAAGATGCTGCCGAAGAACAGCGGCAGCAGCGACGCGCAGAAGCCGAGGACGAACAGCAGGATCCCGATGGCCACCCGGGCGCCGCCGATGCCCGGCTGCTCGGTCTGGGCCTCGCTGAGCGCCTCCACCGGCCGGATCGACACCACCCGGCGGGCCACCGCGAACGCCGCCACCTGCGCGGCGATCACGCCGATGCCGACCGCGGCGATCGCCGGGATCGGGCCGTAGGAGAACTCGAAGTCGTCCGGCAGGATGCCGATCGCCCCGAGCGCCCCGCGCAGCACCCCGGCGGCCAGCATGCCGGGGAAGCAGCCCAGGATCGAGGCCACCAGCGAGATCACCAGGGCCTCGCCCGAGATCATCTTGTGGATCTGCTTGGGCGTCGCGCCGACCGCGCGCAGCAGCGCCAGCTCGCGCCGGCGCTGGTGCACGCTGAGCGCCAGGGTGCTGCCCACCACCATCATGGTGATCAGCACGACGGTGCCGCCGAGCGAGCCCGCCAGCTCCTTCAGGCTGCCCCGGGCCGAGGCGACGTCCGGGTTCTCGACGCTGCTGCGCCCGTCACCGGTGTAGACGTCGATCGCGGAGCCCTTGAGCGCCTTGTCGATCCGGTCGCCGAGCTTGCCGGCGTTGGTGTCCTTGGGCGCCAGCACGCCGATGGCGCTGACCTGGTCGGTGCGGCCGAACAGGGTGCGCGCCTCGTCGTCGGAGAAGAACACCGGCGGGGTGCGCAGCGCCCCGCCGCCGCCCTTGTAGGTGACGATGCCGACGATCTTGTACGAGCTGGCGTCCCGGGTGGAGGCGATCTTGACGCTGTCGCCCACCTTCACCTTGCGGTGGTCCGCGACGGACTTCTCCAGCACCACCTCGCCGGCGCGCTTCGGCTCGTCGCCGTTGCGGTCGTACGGGCCGAGCGCGGCCGCGCCCCAGTTGGTGCCGTTGGACGTCCGGTCGTCGGCGCCCTTGACCAGCTCCTCGCCGTCGTTGGAGACGACCTGCGCGGGGAAGGTGAGCACCGGGACGGCCTTGTCGACGCCCTCGGTCCTGGCGACCTTGTCGACCAGGTCGATCGGGACGCCGACGGCGTCCTTGAGGTCCTTGGACTTGCTCTTCTTGGCCTCGTGGACCGTGAAGTGCTTCTGACCGCCGACCACGACCGCAGCGCCGGAGTAGCGCTGGACCGGCACCCCGTTGCCGATGCCGGACTGGAGGATGATTCCGAAGGCCGTGACGAGCACGGACGCGCCGAACAGGGCGACGAACGCCCCGACGAACCCGGCCTTACGCTCCTTGACGGTCTGTACGACGAGCCTGAACACGTCTCACCACTCCCCCAGCCGGGTCATGCGCTCGGCCACCCGGTCCGGAGTGGGGTGCGTCATCTCCTCCGCGTAGCTCCCGTCCGCGAGGAACACCACGCGGTGCGCGTAGGAGGCGGCGATCGGGTCGTGGGTCACCATGATCACCGTCTGTCCGAGGCTGTCCACGACCTCGCGCAGCAGCGTCAGCACCTGCTTGGCGGTGCGGGTGTCCAGCGCGCCGGTCGGCTCGTCCGCGAAGACCACCTCGGGCCGCGCCGCCAGCGCCCGGGCGATGGCCACCCGCTGCTGCTGGCCGCCGGACAGCTCCGAGGGCCGGTGGCTCATCCGGTCGGCGAGACCCACCTGCGTCACGACCTGCTGCAACCACTGGTGGTCCGGCTGGCGGCCGGCCAGCATCAGCGGCAGGGTGATGTTGTCCGCGACGGTCAACGCCGCCATCAGGTTGTACGCCTGGAAGATGAAGCCGACCCGCTCCCGGCGCATGATGGTCAGATCGACCTCGCTCAGCTGCGCCAGCTCGGTACCGCCGAGCACCACCGAGCCGGCGTCCGGGCGGTCCAGCCCGGCGGCGCAGTGCAGGAAGGTGCTCTTGCCCGCCCCGGACGGACCCATCACCGCGGTGAAGGTGCCCCGGGCGAAGGCGAGGGACAGATCGCGCAGCGCGTGCACGGCCCCGGCGCCCTTGCCGTACGTCTTCCGGACCCCGTCGAGGCGGACGACCCAGTGGGCGTCCAGAGCGGCACTGCCGTCCGGCCGCGGCGGCGCCGCGTACTCCTCCTCCGCGGCCGCGCTCTGGAACTCCTCCGTCCGCGCTCCGCGTCCCTTTCTGCTCACTTCCGGCCTCCACCACTCGCACGCACTACTTGACGTTCACGAAGGTAAGTCCTGGAGCAGGTGCGGAACCAGGGCACGAACTGGAGAGTCGATGGTGCAGAAAAGTGCCACCCACCGCCGCATTTGGGACGGTGGTAGGGTGATCGGGATGACGACTCGGAGGGTTTTAGGAGCCGTGCGCGCCCCCAGCATTGCCGAGTTGCGACGCTTACAACCCGAGCAGTGGGTCCGCCAGACGGTGATCCGTTTCCCTCCGGCCGCGGGCTACGTCCTGCTCTGCCTGATGACCGGACTCGCCGGGCTGCTGCTGTTCTACCTGATCGCCATCATCTTCGCGCTCTGCCTGGTCGGAACGGGCTTCCTGCTGCTGCCCAGGACACTGCGGGTGCTGCGCAGGTACGCGGAGGTCCACCGCCGGTGGGTCGGCCGGCTGCTGGAGACCGAGGTCCGCACGCCCTACCGCGACCTGGAGCCCGGCCGCACCGGCCCCCGCAAGCCCTCCCTGCGCGACCCGGCCGTCCGCAAGGACCTGGTCTGGGTGATCACCCACGGCGTCGTCGGCTCGGCCCTGTGCATCTTCGCCCTGAGCATCTGCGGCAACGCCTTCAACTGGCTGTCCGCACCGGTGTGGTGGAAGCTCGCGTCGGGCGAGCGCAACTCGATCATCCTGATGAACGTCGACTCGTGGCTGAAGTCCTTCGTCGCGGTGTTCATCGGCGTCGGCTACGCCGTGGTGGCGATGGCCGCGATGCGCGGGCTGGCCCTCGTGCACGCCCGGATGTCCCGCCGGCTGCTGACCGCCCGCCCCCGGGTCGCGCTCGCGCAGCGGGTCCGCGAACTCTCGGTGACCCGCGCCGAGGCGCTCGACGCGCACGACGCCGAACTGCGCCGGATCGAACGCGATCTGCACGACGGCGCGCAGGCCGGCATCGTCGCCGTCTCGCTGCGGCTCGGCATGATCAAGCGCGCGCTCGGCCAACGGCCCGAGCAGGTCCCGGAGATGGTGGACGCGGCCCAGAACCTCGCCGAGCAGGCGTTGGAGTCGCTGCGCCACCTCGTCCGCGGCATCTACCCGCCGGTGCTCGCCGACCGCGGGCTGACCGACGCCGTCCGGGCGCTCACCGCGCTGTGCGGGGTCCCGACCCGGATAGACATCGACGAGTCGGCCGGCGCGGCGCCCCGCGCGCCCGCCGCCGCCGAGGCCGCGGCCTACTTCGTGATCTCCGAGGCGCTCACCAACATCACGAAGCACAGCGGGGCGCGCAGCGCGCTGGTGTGGCTGCGGATCGCGTCGGACGCCATCTCGATCAGGGTCGAGGACGACGGCAAGGGCGGCGCCACCGAGGGCACGGGGAGCGGGATCCTCGGACTCCGGCGCCGGGTCGCCGCCTTCGACGGGACCACCGACCTGTTCAGCCCGCCCGGGGGCCCGACCGTACTGAAGGTGGAGATTCCATGCGGATCCTGATCGCCGAAGACAACGCCCTGCTCCGTGAGGGGCTGGTCCTGCTGCTGAACAGCGAGGGGCACGAGGTGTGCGTCACCGTGGACAACGGGGACGACCTGCTGCCCGCGCTGCTCGCACACCGCCCGGACGTCGCCGTGGTGGACGTCCGGCTGCCGCCGACGTTCCGGGACGAGGGCCTGCGCGCCGTCGTCGAGGCCCGCAAGCAACTGCCCAACCTGCCCGTCCTGGTGCTCTCGCAGTACGTCGAACGGGCGTACGCGACGGAGCTGCTGGCGCAGAGCGCCTCCGGGGTCGGCTACCTGCTGAAGGACCGGGTGGGGCGCGCCGAGGAGTTCCTGCTCGCGCTGGAGCGGGTCGCCGACGGCGGCACCGCGATGGACCCGGAGGTCATTTCGCAGCTGATGGTCCGCCGGGCCGGTGACGACCCGCTGTCCTCGCTGACCCAGCGCGAGCGCGAGGTCCTGGCACTGATGGCGGAGGGGCGCAACAACGGCACCATCGCCGAGATGCTGTTCATCGCGGAGAGTTCGGTGAACAAGCACATCGGCAACATCTTCGCCAAGCTGAACATGCCCACGCCGGACAGCGGCCACCGCCGGGTGCTCGCCGTGCTCACCTACCTGCGGGCCTGAACGCCCGAAGCAAGACGTGCGGAGAGGGGCGGCGCCGGTCGGGCGCCGCCC
>NZ_JBHWIJ010000231.1:0-2458 GCF_042732255.1 Kitasatospora sp. NPDC059803
GCCGCCGAACCCGTCTCGAAGCCCGCGTTGCCCAGCAGCTGCGCCGGCGTGCAGGTACCGCCACCGCCACCGGTCACCGTCCACGTGAAGCTCGCGGTACCGGACTTGCCCGCCGAGTCCTTCACCGTCACCGTCACGTTCGACGAGCCCGCCGTGGTGGCGGTACCGGTGATCGCGCCGGTGGAGGCGTTGATCGCCAGCCCGGCCGGCAGACCCGTCGCACTGTACGACAGCGGCGCGGTACCACCGGAGGCCTTGATCTGGAGGTTCACCGCACCGCCGACCGCGGTGGACTGGTTGCCCGGACTGGTGACGGTGATGCCGCCGGGGTTGGGCAGCGAGCCGACGTTGACGGCGGCCCAGGCCGTGGCGACCGCGTTGTACTCGGCGCTGTTCGCGCCGTACAGGTCGGTGGCCGCGTTCAGGGTCGCGGTGCGGGCGGCGGCGTAGTTGGTGGTGGAGGTCATGTACGCGGTCAGCGCCTTGTACCAGACCTGCTGGGCCTTGTCCCGGCCGATGCCGCCGACGGTGATGTTGTTGACCGTCGGGCTGTTGTAGCTGACGCCGTTGATCACCTTGGCGCCGCTGCCCTCGGCCAGCAGGTAGAAGAAGTGGTTGGCGACACCGGACGAGTAGTGCACGTCCAGGTTGCCGACGCCCGAGTACCAGGAGTCGGCGGAGGTGCCGTCCTTGGAGGGCTTGTCCATGTAGCGCAGCGGCGTGCCGTTGCCGTTGATGTCGATCAGCTCGCCGATCAGGTAGTCCGGGTTGTCGGCGGGCAGGTTGGCGTAGAACTCGACCATCGAGCCGAAGATGTCCGAGGTGGCCTCGTTGAGGCCGCCGGACTCGCCCGAGTAGTTCAGGTTGGCGGTGGCCGAGGTGACGCCGTGGCTCATCTCGTGGCCGGAGACGTCGAGTTCGGTCAGCGGGTGGGTGTCGCCCGAGCCGTCGCCGTACGTCATGCAGAAGCAGCTGTCGTCCCAGAACGCGTTGACGTAGCCGGTGTCGTAGTGGGCCCGGCTCATGGCGCCGACGCCGTCGTTGCGGATGCCGTTGCGACCGAAGGTGTTCTTGTAGAAGTCCCAGGTGGCGGCCGCGCCGAACTGGGCGTCCACGGCGGCGGACTCGCGGTTGCTGGCCTGGCCGTTGCCCCAGGTGTCGCTCGACTTGCTGAACAGCGTGCCGTTGCCGGAGGTGCCGTTCTTCATGTCGGTGGTGTACTGGCCGCCGCGGGTGGCGTCCTTCAGCGAGTACGTCGAGCCGCTCTGGGTGGTGGTCAGCGGCACGTTGCCGACGAACACGCCGTTGCCGGAGCCGCGCTTGATGCCGTCGGCCTTGCTGAGCACGTCGCCGGTCGCGGCGTCGGTGACCACGTGCAGCTTGCTCGGGGTGCCGTCGGACTCGCGGCCGGAGACGACGGTCTCCCAGGCGAGCTTCGGGGTGCCGTCGGCGGCCCAGACGACCAGGCGCGGCGCGGTGTCGACGGCGGCGCCCTGCTCGGCGGCGAGCGCGGCGGCCTGGGCCTTCGGCGCGGCCTGGGCCGGCGTGGTGCTGACGCCGCTGAGGTTGGCCTCGCTGGCCTTGGTCACGCTCTTGGTGGCGCCCGCGGCGTCCTGGTGGACGATCAGGTCGCCGCCGAGCACCGGGAGTCCGGCGTAGGTGCGCTCGTAGCGCAGGTGGCGGCCGCCGTTGGTGTCCAGGACGACGTCCTTGGTGACCAGCTTCTCCTGGCCGCTCAGGCCGAGGGCCTGGGCGAAGGACGCGGACTGCTGGTTCGCGGAGGCGATCAGCGCGGCCCGGTCCGACTGCTGGGCGGCGACGGCGGACGGGGCGTCGGGCGTCGCGGCCTGCGCGATGACCGGTATGCCGGTCACCAGCAGCGCGGTGGTTGCGGCCATGACAACCGCGGCCTTCCGGGCGTGAGCGTAACGGGACATGCGGACTCCTTTTCCGACCGGCGCGGGTTCGCACCGGTGGAGAGAAACCTGGGCCGCGGGGTTGCGGCGCAGTGGGGGCCCCCGCCCGGGGTGTGCGACGGGGGTGCGGTTGCGGTGCTCACAAGTCGTGGCAGGTTTGGGACGCGCTGCACCTGATCTGGTCGGCTGCACCGGGGGGTGGGGCCCCCTCGTCTGCAGCCGCAGGAATCGTGGCAGCAAACGAGTCGTCAATGACAGATGCATGCCACGGAATGGCCGATTCATTACCGAAACCGTATGCATGACTGTTCATCAGTTGTGTTACCCCTTTGAGAACTCATGAACACGGTTTTCATGATCCGGGGAATGTTCGATCACTTCCGGAAGTCACTGACCAGCGCTCAGGGCCCCCGCCCGCGGGCGCCCGCGGGCCCCCGGCCCCCGGGGGGGGGGGGGGCGTCGCGGACGGGCCGGGGCCGCGGGGCGTGTGGGGCCCCGGCGGGCGGCCCGGAAGCTGGGGGGGGCGCCGGCGCCCGCGCGGG
>NZ_JBHWIJ010000231.1:2468-13855 GCF_042732255.1 Kitasatospora sp. NPDC059803
GGGGCGGCCAAAACGAAACGGGTCCCGCGCCGCCACAACGGCGGTGCGGGACCCGGGGGTTCCGGAGTTCGTCGATCAGCCCTGGACGAACACCGCCACGGTGCGGCCCGGCACGGTGAAGGTGCCGGTCGCGGCGTCGAAGCCGGACTGCTTCACCACCGCGTCCGCGCCGCCCGCCTGGACCGGGTGCAGGGCCTGGCCCGTCCCCTTCAGGGCCGCCACGGTCTGCGCCTGCGCGGTGGGCGTGGCGTTGAACACCACGGTGACGCCCTTCTCGGCGCCCTTCAGCCCGGTGCCGTCCAGGTGCAGGGTGATCACCCCGGGCGTCTCACCGGGCGTGCCGGAGAGCGGGTAGGACAGCCGCTGCTGGACGGCGGCCAGGGTGGGCAGTGAGAACAGCGGCGAGGACTGCTTGATCCGCAGGAACTCCTGGTACTGCGCGGAGGTCGCACGGATCTCGGCCGCCCTCACGGTCAGCCGCGGGTTCGCCAGCAGGGACTGCGCGGTCGGCCACATCTCCTTGTTGTCGGCCGCCGGCGGCAGGCCCCGGCCCCAGCCGTTGCCCTGCGTCGCGTCCCAGTGGATGGCGTTGAACCAGTCGCCCGAGTCGTAGGAGTTGGCGTCCAGCGACTTGGAGCGCAGCAGGTCGCTGCCGGCCTGGGCGAAGCCCGCGCCCTGGGTGAGCGCGGTGAGCGAGAGCCCGAGCGCCTGCATCCGGGCCCGGTCGGCGGGCGCGGTGCCGGTCGGCAGCTTGTACGCGAGCGCGTCGAACAGGTCGGTGTTGTCGTGGGCGTCCACGTACTCCACCGCCTCGCCCGGCTTGGCCGCGTACCCGGTCGGGGCGCCGTTGTAGTCGACCTGCGCGCCGGTGACGGCCCGGCCCGAGCTGTCGGTGAAGGAGTAGCCGGCCAGGTTGCCGGCCAGTCCGACCTTCAGTTGGTCCATCTGGTGCAGCAGCCGGTCCTTCTGCTCCTGCGGGGTGCCGTTGGCGGGCGAGCCGTTGGGGTCGGTGTACAGGCCCGAGGCGAAGCCCTGCTGCGGGGCGGAGTTCAGCATGAAGTTGCCGCCGCGGGCGGCGTCGCGGAGCCGGTCGTCGAAGGTGGCGATGCCGGTGCCGGCCAGGTTGAGCTGGGTGGCCTGTTCGAACCGGGCGTTGTTCGCGACGACGCCGAAGTTCCAGCCCTCGCCGTAGAGGAAGACGTTCTTCCCGTCGATGCCGTCCGAGGCGGGCGTCATCTTCCGCAGCGCGGCCTGCACGTCCAGCATGGTGGACTTCGGGTCCAGGCCCATCAGGTCGAAGCGGAAGCCGTCGACCTTGTACTCGCGGGCCCAGGTGGTCACCGAGTCGACCACGAGCCGGTTCATCATGGCGTGCTCGGGCGCGGTGTCGGCGCAGCAGCTGTCCGCGGTGACCTTGCCGTTGTCGTCCAACCGCTGGTAGTAGCCGGGGACGACCTTGTCCAGCACCGAGTGCTCGGCCTGGCCGCTGGCGGCGGTGTGGTTGTAGACCACGTCGAGCACCACCCGCAGCCCGGCCTCGTGCATCGCCTGCACCATCCGCCGGAATTCGACGGTGCGCGCCGTACCGTTCGTCTCGGTGGCGTACGACCCCTCCGGCACGGTGTAGTGCAACGGGTCGTAGCCCCAGTTGTACGCGTCGTCGGCGGCGACGGCCGCCACGCATTCCTGCTGCTTCGGACCGTCCGGGGGCAGGGACTTGAGGTCGCAGGCCGGCAGCTTCTGGTCGGCCCGGTTCTCCCGGATGGTGGCGATGTCGAAGGTCGGCAGCAGGTGGACGGTGGTCACCCCGGCCTGGGCGAGCTCCCGCAGGTGCCGCATGCCGGCCGACTGCGACTCGGTGAACGCCAGGTAGGTGCCGCGCTCGGCGGCCGGGACGGTGGTGTCCTCCACCGAGAAGTCCCGGACGTGCAGTTCCTGGATCTGCTGCTGCGCCGGCGGGACGGGCTCGGGGACGTTCTGCTCCTCCCAGCCCGCGGGCTTGAGCTCCTTGGCGGCGAGGTCGGCGACCAGGCTGCGCCTGGAATCGGTGGACAGCGCGACCGAGTACGGGTCGGTGACGGTGTTGACCACCACCTGCTGGACGGAGGGCGCCCAGACCTTCACCTGGTACAGGTAGTACTTGCCGTCCAACTCGCCCTTGTCGCGGACGACTTCCCAGACGCCGGTCTCGTCGTCCAGCTTCAGCGGCAGCGTCTTCGGGGTGCCGCCGGTCGCACTGTCGAAGACCTGGACGGACACCTCCTGCGCGGTCGGCGCCCACACCGACAGCGCCACCTTGCCGTTGTAGTAGGCCGGGCCGAAGTCCACCCGGCCGGTGCGGCGCGCGTAGAGGTCGTCCAGCACGCCGGGGGTCTGCACGCCGGTGGCGGCCAGCACGGCGCCACTGGGCAGGTGTTCGGTGAACAGCAGCTGGCTGCGCAGCGCGGCCGGGACGCGGGCGGTGTCCCGGGCGTCCACGGTGAAGGCCCGGTAGCCCGCCAGGTGCGGGAACGCGGCCTTCTGCGCGGCGGTCAGGCCGCCCTGGGCGGCGTTGAGCCGGATCCACCGGCCGGGCTTGGTCAGCACACCCTTGTCGGCGCGGATGCCGCCCTCGGGGTCGTACACCAGCTGGGCGCTGGTGCCGCCGGCCAGGGCCGCGTCGCCCGCGCCGTAGGCCGCCGGGACGACGACGGTCCTGGCGTCGATCCACTGGGCCTTGGCGCTGCCGAGGTCCACCTGCGCGGAGGCGGCGGCGTTCTGCGGCAGCAGGTGGCCCTCGCGGCCGCCGAGCAGCCACACCTCGCGGCCGTCGACGGCGAGGTCCAGGGACTGGTCGGTGGGCAGGTCCTTGTCGTTGCCCTTGTGCAGGATGTAGCTGAGGCTGGTCGCGCCGGGGGCCAGCGGCACCTCGAAGACGGCGCCGAAGGCGTCGCGGCGCACCGGCATCAGCGGCTTGCCCCAGTCGGTGGGGGTGGCGGCGCCGGTCCAGTCGTGCAGGCCCCAGCCGTCGTAGTCGCCGTCGGCCCGGTTGTAGTGGAGGACGGCGGTGTTGGCGGGCGGAGTGTGCACCGGGCCCGGGTCGGCGGTGCGCACGACCGGGTCGCCCTGCCGGAGCCAGACCTCGCCGGTGGCGCCGACGTCGACGTGGCGGTCGGCGTCGACGTCCTTGACGCCGTTCTTCTCGACGACGAACCCGACGTCCGAGGCGCCGGGCTTGAGCTTCACGTAGGCGAAGGCGCCGTACGCGTCCCGGCCGGTGAAGGCGTGCCCGGCGGGCCACGGGGTGGCCTCGCCGTCGGCGAGGTCGCCCCAGGCGTAGAGGTTCCAGCCGTCGTAGTCGCCGTCCGGCCGGTTGTAGTGCACGACGGCGTACGGGCGGGCGGCGGCGGTGGGCACCGGCTTGGGCGCGGGGGCGCCGGTGGTGAAGCTCGCGGTGGCGGAGCGCAGTCGGCCGCTGGAGTCCTGGACGACGGCCTTGTAGCGGACGACCGTGCCGGGGGCGGTGGCGCCCAGGTCCTGGGTGACCAGGTTCTTCCCGGTGTCGGCGGTGCCCAGGGTCTGCCAGGGCCCGGTGCCGATCTGGGCGGCGAAGGTGACGCGGTTGAAGCCGCCGCCGGTCGTGGCGCCGACGGTGACGGTGCCGCTCGAACCGTCGGCCGGCGGCTGCACGGAGAGCTGCGGCGCCGCCGTGGTGGGGGCGAGCCCGGCGCCGGCCTTGAACACCACCGAGGAGAGCCCCGGCACGGTCACGGTGACCTTGCGGTCGGCGCCGGAGGTCGCCTTCCCGCCCGTTGCCGGGTAGATCCGGTCGAAGCCCATCCCGGCGGAGAAGGTGTCCAGGGTGACGGTCTTCGCCTCGGCGGCGTTGTTGACCGCCACCAGGTACTCGGTCCGCTGCCCGGCGTCGATCCGGGAGAAGGCGTACACGCCCGCGCCGTCGGCGGCGTAGCGCTCGATCTGGGCGCCGTCGGCGAGCGCCGGGTTGTCGCGGCGCAGCTTGGCCAGCGCGGCGACGTCCTGGTAGAGCGCGCCGCCCTGCCCGTACCGGTCGGCCGGGCCGGAGGGGCCGCCGAGCACCCGGTCGCCGTTGTAGGAGGGCGTCTTGGAGGCGAACATGTCCTGTCGGGCGTCCTGGTCACCGCCCGCGCCGGTGAAGCCCTGTTCGTCGCCGTAGTAGACGACGGGCTGGCCGCGGGTGAGGAACTGGAGCTCGGTGCCGAGCCGGTCCTTCTTCAGCAGGGTGGCCTCGTCGGCGCCCGGGTTGTCGGCGAGCAGGAAGGAGCCGAACCGGCCCATGTCGTGGTTGCCGAGGAAGGTCGGCAGCTCGTACGCGTCGGTGTCGGCGGTGGTGTAGCGGTAGTCCTGGCCGTAGACGTCGGCGAGGTTCTTCGCCGAGCCGCCCTGGGAGACGTAGCCGCGGGCGGCGCCCTGGAACGGGAAGTCCAGGGTGGCCTGGAGCTTGCCCTTGGTGACGTACGGCGAGGTGATCGCCGGGTCGCCGGAGTAGACCTCGCCGAACATGAAGAACTTCTTGTTGCCCTGCTTGGCGGCGAAGTCCTTGAGCGCGGGCGCCCACTGCTGCCAGAACGCCATGTTGACGTGCTTGACGGTGTCGATCCGGAAGCCGTCCACGCCGGCGTCCTTGACCCACTGCTGGTAGACCTTCTCGAAGCCCTTCACCACCCGGGGGTTCTGGGTGTCGAGGTCGTCCAGGCCGCTGAAGTCGCCCTCGGTGGCGGACTCGCCGACGAAGGTCGAGTCACCGCGGTTGTGGTAGAGCGCGGGGTCGTTGAGCCAGGACGGGGTCTTGGCCGTGGCGTCGGCGGGCTTGCGGAAGACCGGGGTGTAGGGGAAGGAGTCCTTGGTGAGCCGCGGCCAGGGGGCGCCCGCGTCGGCGATCGCGGTCTCGTCGACGGGGTTGCCGTCGGCGTCGAGGGTCGGGTAGGCGCCGACGGAGCGGTAGCCGTGCTGCTGCTCGGCGTCGTCGATGACGTCGGCGGTGTGGTTGGTGATGACGTCGAAGAAGACCTTGATGCCGCGGGCGTGGGCCTTGGCTATCAGGTCCTTGAGCTGGTCGTTGGTGCCGAAGTGCGGGTCGACCTGGGTGAAGTCGGTGATCCAGTAGCCGTGGTAGCCGGCCGAGGCCTGGTCGCCGCTGCCCTGGACCGGCTTGTTCTTGAAGATCGGGGCCATCCAGATCGCGGTGGTGCCGAGGTTCTGGATGTAGTCGAGCCGCTGGATCAGGCCGGCCAGGTCGCCGCCGTGGTAGAAGCCCTTGTCGGCCGGGTCGAAGCCGTGGTCCAGCCGGCCGCCGGTGATGCCCCCCGTGTCGTTGGCGGGGTCGCCGTTGGCGAAGCGGTCGGGCAGGACGAAGTAGAACTGCTCGCGGCTGAGGTCGTGCCGCCCGGCGGTGGCCGCCAGGGCGGCGTCCGAGGGCGGGGGCGGCGGGGCGGCGGCGAGGGCCGCGGGGGCGCTGCCGAGGGTGGCGGCGGTCAGCGCGGCGGCCAGCAGGACGGCCGTGCGGCCGGGTCTGCGTCGGGGGGTGCTCCGCCGGGGGCGGAGCCGGACATCGGCCACTGAGGGTCTCCCTTAGGGGAAGGGGTGAGCGAGTTCCCTGGAAGCTAGCGGCCTGCAATATGTTTCAGCAAGATGCAGAAACGGTTTCTTTCCGGGAAACTCCAGGCCAGGACCGTTGCCGCCACCCCGATTACGCCCTTGGAGCGGTCGGCGTAACAATGGGACGCATGCCTGTCCCACCGGTAAGCACCAGACCCGACCTCACCCCCTACCCCGGTGGGAGCCTCCCCCTAGCCCTCAAGGGGGACAGCCGGTGAAGAATCCACTGCCAGGGGATGATCGGACGGCGACGGGACGTCTGGCAGACTTCTCGTCCATGGGGGAACCGACCAAGATCCAACACGGCCGCGCACAGCGGGCCGAAGCGGCGCTCGGTGACGGTTCCGGAGCACGGCCGGCCTCCTCGGGACGCCTGCCCGACGGAGCCGCCCGCGCCACCCAGTCCCGTATCGCCGCACTGCGCGGCCGCATCCGCGACCAACGGCGCTCACCGGCCCGGCCGAAGATCTGGTTCGAACTGGCCCTGATCGGGATCAGCTACTGGATCTACTCGATCGTCCGCAACGCCGTCCCGGAACAGGCCTCGATAGCCCAGAAGCACACCCGCTGGATCTGGGACCTGGAGCAGTCGCTGGGCATCGCCGTCGAGCGTTCGATCAACCACGCCGTTGACAGCGTCGGGTGGCTCATCACCGGGATGAACTACTACTACGCGACCCTGCACTTCATCGTGACCATCGGCGTGCTGGTCTGGCTCTACCGCCGCCACCCCGGCCGCTACGTCGCCGCCCGCACCGTGCTGTTCGCCACCACCGCGATCGCCCTGATCGGCTTCTACTTCTTCCCGCTGGCCCCGCCCCGGCTGATGACCGACGGCGGCTTCATCGACACCGTGAAGGTCCACGGCACCTGGGGCTCGATGGCCTCCGGGCCCGCCGCGCACGTGTCCAACCAGTACGCGGCGATGCCCTCGATGCACATCGGCTGGTCGATGTGGTGCGGGCTGGCCATCTTCTACCTGGCCCGCCGGACGTGGGTCCGGGTGCTCGGCCTGCTCTACCCGCTGGCCACCCTGACGGTGATCGTCTCGACCGCCAACCACTTCTGGATGGACGCCGTCGGCGGCGAGCTCTGCCTCGCCCTGGGCTTCCTCACCGCCCGCTGGATGTACCGCTCCTGGGTCTACAAACTGCCCCAGGTGCCCGCCCGGGAGACGGTGGAGGAGCCGATCACCGTCCCCGAGCAGTGGAGCGAACCCGCGGTGAGCAGCGCCCGCCGGTAGAGCTGCCGGACCTGGACGAACCGAAGGGGCCCCACCCGGGGCCCCTTTCGCGTGCCCGAGCCTCAGCCGCCGGCCTCGACGCCGGCCTCAACCCCCGGCCTCAGCCGCCGTAGAACAGCCGCTCCACCACCGCCCGGGCCCGCCGGGTGGTCCGCCGGTAGTCGTCCACCAGCTCGCCGCTGTGCCCGGCGCCGTACCCGAGGTAGCGGGCCACCCCGGCCAGCTCCCGGGCCTCCCCGGGGAAGCTGTCGCCGGGCCGGCCGCGCACCAGCATCACCGCCGAGCGCACCCGGGAGGCCAACACCCAGGCCGCGTCCAGCACCTGCGCGTCCGACCGCCCGACCAGCCCGGCCCCGGCGGCGGCCGCCAGCGCGGCCCTGGTCCGGGTGGTGCGCAGGGCCGGCAGCTCGTGCCCGTGCTGGAGCTGGAACAGTTGCACCGTCCACTCCACGTCGGCCAGCCCGCCGCGGCCGATCTTGGTGTGCGTGGTCGGGTCGGCGCCGCGCGGCAGCCGCTCGGCCTCGATCCGCGCCTTGATCCGGCGGATCTCCACCAGGTCCCGCTCCGGCACCCCGACGCCCGGGTAGCGCAGCGGGTCGATCAGCTGCCGGAACCGCGCGCCCAGCTCCTCGTCCCCGGCCACCGGCTCGGCGCGCAGCAGCGCCTGGCTCTCCCAGGCGTGCGACCAGCGCCGGTAGTACGCCGCGTACGAGGCGAGGGTGCGCACCAGCGGGCCGCTGCGCCCCTCCGGCCGCAGGTCGGCGTCGACCAGCAGCGGCGGCTCGGTGGACGGCGCGCCGAGCAGGGTCCGCAGCTCGTTGCAGACCGCCTGGGCGGCCCGGGCGGCGTCCTGCTCCAGCGAGCCGAGCAGCGGCTCGTGGACGAAGAGCACGTCGGCGTCCGAGCCGTAGCCCAGCTCGTGGCCGCCGAACCGGCCCATCGCGATCACCGCGATCCGGGTCGGCAGGTCGCCGTGCTCGGCCTCCCAGCCGGCCGTGCAGGCGCGCAGCGCGCCCTGGAGGGTGGCGGCGTTCAGCGCGGTCAGCGCCTCCCCCGCGGCGTCCAGCGCCTCGGCCGGGTCCTCGCCGAGCCGGCCGAGGACGTCCGCGGCGGCGGTGCGGAACAGCTCCCGGCGGCGCACCGAGCGGGCGGCGGCGACGGCCGCCGCGGTGGATCCGGCCCGGCCGACGGCGGCCAGTATCTCCTGCTCCAGGGCGGCCCGGCCGCGCGGCGCCAGGCCCTGCGGGTCGCCCAGCATGGCGACCGCCTCGGGGGCGCGCAGCAGCAGGTCGGGGGCGAGCCGGCCGGCCGACAGCACCCGGGCCAGCTGCTCGGCGGCGGCGCTCTCGTCGCGCAGCAGCCGCAGGTACCAGGGCGTGCGGCCGAGCGCGTCGGAGACCTGGCGGAAGTTGAGCAGCCCGGCGTCCGGATCGGCCGAGTCGGCGAACCAGCCGAGCAGCACCGGCAGCAGGGTGCGCTGGATCGCGGCCTTGCGGCTCACCCCGGAGGCGAGCGCGCTGAGGTGGCGCAGCGCGGCGGCCGGGTCCGCGTAGCCCAGCGCCTCCAGCCGGGCCCGGGCCGCGTCCGGGGTCAACCCGGCCGCGCCCGGCGGTAGTTCGGCGACGGCGTCGAGCAGTGGCCGGTAGAACAGCTTCTCGTGCAGCCGCCGGACCTCCACCGCGTGCCGCTTCCACTCGCGCTGCAGCGCGGCCACCGGGTCGGAGCGGGTGTCGTCGTTGATCAGCGCGGCCAGCGAGCGGGCCAGCCGGCGCAGGTCCTCCGCGCCGGTGGGCATCAGGTGGGTGCGGCGCAGCCGGTAGAGCTGGATCCGGTGCTCCAGGGAGCGCAGGAAGCGGTAGGCGGTGTCCAGCGAGACGGCGTCCGCCCGGCCGACGTACCCGCCGCGGGAGAGCGCGGCCAGCGCCTCCAGGGTGTTGCCGCTGCGCAGCGCCGGATCGGTGCGGCCGTGCACCAGCTGGAGCAGCTGGACGGAGAACTCGACGTCGCGCAGCCCGCCGGGGCCGAGCTTGAGCTGGCGGTCCAGTTCGGTGGCGGGGATCGAGTCGATGACCCGGCGGCGCATCTGCTGCACGTCGGTGACGAAGTTGTCCCGGGCGGCGGCCTGCCAGACCATCGGGGCCAGCGACTCCAGGTAGGCGGCGCCGAGTTCGGCGTCCCCGGCGACCGGGCGGGCCTTGAGCAGCGCCTGGAACTCCCAGGTCTTGGCCCAGCGCTGGTAGTAGGCGAGGTGGCTGGCCAGGGTGCGCACCAGCGGGCCGTTGCGGCCCTCGGGGCGCAGGTTGGCGTCCACCGGCCAGATGGTGCCCTCGCCGGTGGTGTCCGCGCAGAGCCGGGTGAGGGCGGCGGCGAGCCTGGTGGCGGCCTTGACGGCCTCGTGCTCGTCCACGCCCTCGCGCGGCTCGGCGACGAAGATGACGTCGACGTCGGAGACGTAGTTGAGTTCGCGGCCGCCGCACTTGCCCATGCCGATCACGGCGAGCCGGCAGGCCCGGGCGGCGTCCTGGTCCTGCTCGGCGGCGAGGTCCAGGGCGGTCTGCAGGGTGGCGCCGGCCAGGTCGGCGAGTTCGGCGGCGGTCTGCGCGAGGTCGGTGGTGCCGGTGAGGTCGCGGGCGGCGATGGCGAGCAGGCAGCGGCGGTAGGCGACGCGCAGCGCGTCCGCCGGGCTGCGGCCGCCCTCCCGGCCGCGCCGGACGCCCTCGGCGAGCGCGCGGCGGAAGTCCTCCGGGCCGGGGTGCATGTCGCGCAGCTCGAAGGTGACCAGCATGTGCCAGTCGTGCGGGTGCCGGGCCAGGTGATCGGCGAGCGCGGTGGAGACGCCGAGCACGCCGAGCAGCCGGTCGCGCAGCGGCTTGGAGGTGGTGAGGGTGTCGCGCAGGGTGTGCCGTTCGGCCTGGTCGGCGGCCTCCAGCAGCCGGGCCAGACCGAGCAGGGCGAGGTCGGGGTCGGCGGTGGCGCCGAGCGCGTCCAGCAGCACGGGGTCGTCGGCCAGGCCGTCCAGGCCGGGGCCCGCCAGCAGCCGCACCGCCTGCGCCGGGTCGGTGAACCCGCGCCTGACCAGTCTGATCTCCGGCCGGCTGACCCGGCTCCCGGCCCGCTGTTCGTCCACCGCCATGGCCCCTCCATCCGTCCGCCCCAGCAGGTTACGCGCCCTGACGGCCCGGCGCCGGACACGACCGCCGGACGGCCCGCCGCCGCGCGCCGCGCCGTCCGTCCGTGACCTCGGGCCCGCCGCGCTCGTTCTCCCCGCGCCGACCGTGCCACCCCGCCCCATCCCGTGCCACCCCGTCCCGCCCCGTGCCACCCCGTCCCGTCCCGTTCCGGAGCGCCGATGCCCAGCCGCCTGCCCTCGCTCACCGGGCTGCGCTTCTGGGCGGCCCTGCTGGTGGTGCTCTACCACCTGTCCCGCAAGGTCGGCGGGCTGCCGGTGCTCGACCCGCTCGCCTGGTACGGGCGTTCGGGGGTGACGTTCTTCTTCGTCCTGTCCGGTTTCGTCCTGGCCTGGACGTACGGCGGCTCGCCCGTCCCCGCCGGGGCGTTCGCCCGCCGCCGGTTCGCCCGGATCTGGCCGCTGCACGTGCTGAGCACCGTGCTGTCGCTGGGCGCGGACGCCGCGATCGGCACGGCGCTGCCGGTGGCGGCCGCGCTCTGGTCGCTGCTGCTGGTGCATCCGTGGGCGCGGGCGACGGTGTACGGCGGCAATCCGGCGTCCTGGTCGCTGGGCGCCGAGGCCTGGTTCTACCTGCTGTTCCCGCTGCTGCTGCGGTTGCTGGCGCCGCGCCGCCGGGCCTGGCTGCCGGTGGCGGCGGTGTGCGCGGCGCTCGGCCCGGCGCTGTGGGCGGCGGGCCCGCTGCTGCCGGCCGATCCGACGGTGCGCGGCTGGCTGCTGGACTACCTGCCGCTGGCCCGTACCCCGCAGTTCGTGCTCGGGGTGGCGGTCGGGCTGGCGGTGCGGCACGGGATGGTCCCCCGGGTGCGGCTCGGCGCGGCGGCCGCGGCGGTGGCGGGCTGGCACCTGCTGCTGGCGCCCTGGCACGCGGCCGTCCCGGACGCGCTGTGGTGGGGCCCGTACAGCGCCTCCCAGCTGGTGCCGGCGGCGCTGTTCGCGGCGCTGCTGGTGGCGGCGGCCCAGCGGGACGCGGCCGGTGCGGTGCCCCGGCTGCCAGGAGGACAGGGTCCGGTCGGACGGGGTCTGGCCGGACGGACGGCGGTGCGGCTCGGCGAGTGGTCCTACGCCTGGTACCTGGTGCACGAGATCGGCATCCGCTGCTGGCTCGCCGAGTTGGGCCGCCCGGCGCCCGGGGCGGCGGCGCTCGGGGTCTGGCTGCTGCTGGCCGGGGGGTCGCTGGCGGTGGCGGCGGGCCTGTACCGCTGGGTGGAGCGGCCGTGCGAGCGGCTGCTGCGCGGCTCGCCGCGCCGGCCCGGCGGGAACGCGGCGGCCGGGGGGGGGGGGGGGGTTGGGCGCGGCCGGTTTGATGTTGGGGAATAATACCCCGAGGCGTGGGCGCGC
>NZ_JBHWIJ010000232.1:0-13831 GCF_042732255.1 Kitasatospora sp. NPDC059803
GCGCCCCCGCCGCGGGCGCCCCCCCCCCCCCCCCGGGCGCGGGGGGGGCGGGGGGGGGGCGCCCCGCGCCCCGTCCACCGCCCCACAGATGTTGTGCACCACCCGGAGGAAATCGTGTCCATCTCCCCTGAGCACGACCCCACGCCTTCCCGACCCGTCACGATCGCGGTCAGCGGTCCCGACAACGTCGGCAAGACCAAGCAGATCGGCATCCTGACCCGCCGTCTCGGTCCCGCCGCACATGCCACTGGACCGCTGGACGACTACGACCCGCGCTGGGGCGCCATCAAGGCCCTGGGGATGGGCGCCTGGTGGTTCGAGTGCGGCCCGGTCGAGGAGGTCGCCGACGTCCTCGCCAGCTCCTACCTGGAACGTTCCCGCAGGCCCGCCGCTGCGCCTGTGCGTCTGATGGACCGGGGCATCCCGATGCTGGAGGCGTCACTGGCAGCCACCGTCGCGGTGCGCGAGCGTCTCAGCCCCGACGAGGCCGCCGACCGGGCGCGCAAGCTCCTCGATCCGTACGCCGCCGACGTGCGGGCCGCCGAGGCGGCCGAGTACGGCATCGTGCTCCTGCACGACGACGACCCGGTGATCGGCACTTCCCGCAGCCTCTCCCACGAGCGGCAGGTCACCCCGGCCTACGCGGACTACCAGCGGCACCTCCACCTTCAGGTGCACCGGCTCGTCGCCGAAGGCAGGTGGGCGGAGACCATCGTGGTCGGCGAGCGCCGGGTCGTGGCCGTCCAGGACGAGATCCGCCAGCGCCTGCACCCGATCGCCCCGCTCGTGCCGTCCCGCGCCCTTCCCGGCGTGCGGGTGGTCGCGCTCGGTGGCATGTCGGAGAGCGGCAAGAGCACGGCGGGCGAGTACCTGCGGGTCAGGCACGGGTACGCGCGCCTCAAGATCGGCTACCTGATCGAGGACGCCGCCCAGCGCGCCGGCATCGCTGACCCGTACGGGCTCCCGGCCGTGGTGCGGGCCGAGCTGCTGGTCGACGGCCTCGACCGCTACTGCGCGGCCCACCACTTCCTCGACCACGTCACCGTCGAGTCCCTGCACGACCAGGACGCGACCGCCGAGCTGCGGCGGATGCTCGGCGAGCAACTGACCGTCGTCTACGTCGACGCGACGCCGCAGGTCCGCGCCGAGCGCGGCACCGCCGGGCCCGAGGACGTGGTCGAGCGCGACGCCGTCAAGGCCCGCCGCGGTGCGGCTGGGGTCGCCTCGATCGCGCAGGAGGTCATCGACAACAACCACAGCCGCCTGCACCTGGAGCGCCGCCTCGACGGGATCGCCCTGGCCCGCCGGTGGCCGCTGCGCAGGCCGGCCACCATGCCGGTGAACACGCTGGGCCTGCCCGTCCACCTGGAGTCCTACCTCTCCGGGCTGCTGGACCGCACCACCGTCCAGGCGCCGCCCGTCATCGACCTCCTCGCCGTAACCGGCAGCGGAGCGCGCGGCAAGTACCAGCACGGGTGGTCCGACCTGGACGTCTTCGTCGTCGCCGAGCAGGACAGCCTCCCCGGGCTCCGGCAGGCCCTCGCCGAACTCGAAGCCGAACTCGGTGGCGTCAAGCTCGGCCTGACCGTGCTGACCCAGGACGAGTGCCGCACCGGGGCGGTCACCTCCCGCCTGCTGCACGTCCTCATGCTGATCGGCTCCGGCTCCCTCGTGCCGCTGTGGTGCCGCCCCGGCCTGGCCCTCCCCGCCCCGGACGCGGCCGGCGACGTGGCGGTCAGCGTCGAGGCCGGCGTACAGGCCGCCATCGAGATCCGCCGCCAGATCCTCAAGGGAGCCCCCGACCTCCGCGCCCTGTTCAAGATCACCGCTCTGCTGGCCAAGGTGATGCTGCGCTTCGAGGGCACCGAGCGTGCCTCGGACGACGATGCGCTGGGCGTCTTCCTCGACCGCGAGCCCGCCACCGACGCCGACCTGCGTCGCCAGGCCCGCGAGGACCGCGAGAAGGCGGTGGAGCTGGCCAACATCGTCCTGGGCCACTGGCTGGCCACCATCGCCCTGCCGACGAGCCGCACATGAACGGCCCCGCCACTTCTGTCCCGGCTTTCCGCAAGATCCTCGCCCCCGCCGCAGCGCAGGCCGAGGTCCAGGGCTGGCAGGCCACCGCACGCACCCTGCCGGTGCCCCAACTACTGGGCCACAGCCGGGCAGGCGGCAAGCACGTCGTGGCCTACGAGGACGTGTTCGCCACCGGCCGGTGCACCATGCTGCTCGGCGACGTCATCGCTACCGCCGACCGGTACCCGAGCGCCCTGCCACGGGTCACCGCGCTGATCGACGCCGTCTGCGACAGCCTGCTCGCCGCCGTCGCCGACAGCGGAAGCGCCGCGCCGCTCTCGGCCTGCGTGCCCGGCCTCTACCTGGACCGCATCCGCCCCGGCGGGCGGATCGACACCTGGTACCTGTCCGGCCGCCTCGCCGTCCCCGCCTCGCGCACCGGCCAGCCGCTGCCCGTACACGCCCTCACCGGCCACATCTTCGTCGTCAACGGCGTCCCGATGCGGCTCGACCTGCCCGCCATCGTCTGGGAAGCCCGCGAAACGCTCTGCTCCGCCCGTACCTGGGTCACCGCGCTCACCCAGGGCGACCCGACCGAGCCGAACATCGCCGACCCGCTGTGCTGGCTCGACTTCCAGTACGCCGGCCGTAACACGCTCGCCGGGGAAATCGCCATCCTCCTCTGGTACTTGCTCGGCATGGGCGGCTGGCTCGTACCGACCTACCAGCCCGAGGTGTACGCCCGCACCCTCCCGCTGCACCTGCCGCCGGTCACCACCCCGCACCTCGAACACGTCGACCACGACGAGCGGCACCGCCGCCTGGAAGTCCGCTACACCTGGGCGGTCGGAGTCGGGCGTCAGGCCGCAATCGACCGCCTGCTGAAGCGCGTTCGCGCCGACCTCGCGCCCGCCGCCGGACTGGCCCCGGACCGCTTCCTCGCCCAGATCCGCCACTTCCTCACCCTGCGAATCCTCGGCGTCATCCCGCCCCGCCGCTTCACCGGCCACGACCTCCTCCTGCTCCTGGCCAAGCTCACCGAGACCCAGAACCCCGAGACCGTCTGCGAGACCTTCACCTGCACCCATCCCGCGCCAGCCACCGGCCCCGACGATCGGACCGACCATGACCACACCCACGCCGCTTGAACTGCCCATCGCCGCCCTGCCGCTCCAGGGCCGGGTGGCCCTGGTCACCGGCGGAGCCACCGGGATCGGCGCTGCAACCAGCCGAGCGCTCGCCGCCGCCGGTGCCTCCGTCGCCGTCAACCACCTCGCGCAGATCCGCCGGGCCCGCACCGTGCTCGCCGACGTGCGGTGCGAGGGCCTGCACGGCATCGAGGTCAGCGCCGACCTCACCGACCCCAACGCCGTTGCCGCCCTGGCCAGTCAGGTCGAGTCCGAACTCGGCCCGATCGACATCCTCGTCAACAACGCGGGCGCCTACCCCCGCATCCCGTGGGACGAACTCGGTGAGGATGAGTGGGCGCGCGCCATCGAGTCCAACCTGACTATCCACTACCGCACTTGCCGTGCCATCACGCCGGGCATGGCCGAGCGCCGATGGGGCCGGGTCATCAACATCGGCAGCGTCAACGCGCGTGCCGGCCGCCCCGGACTCACCGCCTACAGCACCGCCAAGGCCGGACTCCTCGGCCTCACCAGGTCGCTGGCCAGGGAACTTGGACCGGCTGGCATCTGCGTGAACACTGTCGTACCCGGGGCCATCCAGGTCGAGGCGGAGAACGGCCTGCCCGCCCACCACCGCGCCCGGCCCGAGGACCAGATCCGCCGCCAGTGCGTCCAGCGCCGGGGCCGCCCCGAGGACGTCGCCGCCGCGGTCGCTTTCCTCGCCGGGCCGAGCGCGTCCTTCATCACCGGCCAGTCGTTGCACGTCGACGGCGGCTGGATCCTCCACTGACCGGCCCGTCCCATCGAACAGGAAGCAGGGCACCATGCAGCACCGCGTCCGCGCCGTCCTCCTCACCCCGAACGACACCATGCTGCTGATCAAGCGCATCCGCCCCGGCATCGACCCGTACTGGGTGATCGTCGGCGGCAAGATCGAACCGACCGACGCCAGCCCCGAGGAGGCCCTGCTGCGCGAGGTCCGCGAGGAGATCGCGGGCGAGGCCGAGATCGTCAGCCTCCTCCACACCATCGAGACGGACGACGAGCGCCAGGACTTCTACCTCGCCACCATCAAGAAGTGGAGCTTCGAGGAGCGCACCGGCCCTGAGTTCAGCCAGGAAGGCCGAGGCGAGTACATCCTCGAAGAGATCCCTCTGACCGCCAACGCCCTCGACACGGTCAACCTCCTGCCCCAGGACTTCGCGGCCATCCTGCGCGACGCCGTCGAGCGAGGGGAACTCCTCGCCGCCCGCTGACCGCAAAAGGCGGCCGGGTCGGCTCGGCCGCCCGACATCCACGCGAAGCGATGGTCCTTGATGTGATCAAGACCGCTGCGGCAAAAGGACCTTGGTGCGGCGAGTGACGTGGTACGTTCCGTGGTCCAACCGAAAATAGGCGACCCCGGCGGTGCTACCAACACCCCGGGGTCCGGCAACAGGAGTGCAACCTCCCGATGCGTGTCCATCGTAGCGCCCACGTGCGCAACTTCACCGTGCTGCCCAACGGCCTCCTGCAGGACCGGCGGCTGTCTTACACCGCCCGCGGCCTGCTCACGGACCTCCTCTCCCGCCCGGACGGCTGGCGCGAGGATGGCCGGCACATGGCCGACACCAGCCCGCAGGGGCGCGGCGCGATCAGCAAGGCCCTGAAGGAGCTGACCGAGGCCGGGTACTACCGGGTCGAGAAGATCCGCATGCCGGACGGGACGATCCGCACCGAGACCCACGTCTACGACACCCCGCAGCTCGCGCTGCCGAGTACCACCCGTCCGGTCTCCGGTAGAGCGACCACCGGCAGTGCTGGCGTCCCTCTTGTAAAGAACCGGTACCAAGAACCCTCCCACCCCGCCGAGCAGGCCGACCAGCAGTCGGCCGCTGCCGGGGACACCGCCGACCGGCCAGAAGGGCGGGAGGAGGGCCAGACCATCGACCAGGAGACTCCGGCCGTACCGGACGAGCAGGTCCGCGAGGCAGTGGTCACGCTGTTTCGGGTGATTCGTCCGGAGCCGCGCCTGCGGCTGGGCGAGGCCGAAGCCACGGAGCTGGCGCCAATCGTCGCCCAGTGGCTGGAGCGCGGCAGCACAACCCAGGAGCTGGCCCAGGCCCTGCTGCCCGGCCTGCCCGTGCCCCTGCACTCTCCGGTCGGCGTGCTCCGCAGCCGCCTGCAACGCAAGATGCCGCCTGTGCGGGCCCCGCAGCAGCCCGTGAAGCCCCGGTACGCTGAGTGCACCAAGTGCCACGACCCGCTGCCGCGCCGGGGCATCTGTGCCGCGTGTGCGGGCCTCGGCGGGCGGACGGTCCAGGTCGGCGATGGGGCGGCTGTAGCTGCTGCCGGAGCCGCGCGTGTCCGGGCAGCCATGCTCGCTGCCAGGTCGACGCTGATCATCGGGCAGTTCGCCGCCGTAGCCGCCCGATAGGCGCTCATCGCCGTGCTGGCGTTGATGCCGCTGCCTGAGGACTTGTTCCGCGGCGAAGGATGAGGGCCTTGGTTCTGGTGTCGGCCTTCAGCTGGTTGGCTTCGCGTCGTGGATCCAACCATCGAGGATGACGAGGCGCTCGTTCAGTGTGTGCATGGTGGCCTGCTCGATGTTGTCCTCGTGGAAGAAATCGTGGAGGCTGCGGTGGATCTCACTATGAGGCTGGCGCCTCAGAGCAGCTAGGTGTCCCACCTTGCGATTAACGACCAGCCGCAACTCCATCTTCTGTTCGGCCAGAGTCTGTTCCTTCACGACTGGCCAGGGCCTGCCGTCGCCCGTACGGACCCCAGCCAAACGCATCAGGCGGACAATGGCAGAAGGTTCGGAACTGATTGGCAGGCCAGCTTCTTGCCCCAAGCGTCGAGCCTGTAGGAGCAGAGACTCGCCAATGGCCTCACCCTTGTTGATTGTGTACGGGTGAATGGAATTTGAGGTGCCGATCACCTCCAACTTGCGCGGGGGAGTTACTGTGGAGGGAATTGCTCTATCGGCAGATTCGCTGCTGGTGTGGCGTGTCCGAATCCTTTCCTCCTGATCGCGCAGCACGTGCTGGACGGTCAATTCGATCCGCGCAGCGGGCTCAAGGAGTGGCTGGATGGTTGGGATGAACACACGTGCATACAGGTCGTCGTCTTCTCCACGGCGCCGGATGCAGCGGCCTACGACCTGACGGAAAAAGAGCTCCGTGCGAGTGCGGGTCGCATAGACGATCACTCCCAGGCGTGGAATGTCGACACCCTCGGCGACCATCTGGACGGCGACAATCCAACGGGACGAACCGGTGGAAAACTCGTAAATGCTCCTCGACGCGAGAGGCTTGTCCGAGATTGCAAGCGTGGCAGGCTCTCCCGTAAGGCTTTCGAGGATCGCAGCGTATTTTCGGGCGTGCTTTTGATCAGTGGCAAGAACCAGCCCGCCGATATCCGGAGTGTCCTGCCGGATCAGCGATAGTTCGTCGTTGGCGCGGCGCAGGGTCGAGGGAATCCAATTCTTTTCCGGGTCAAGGGCGGCGGTAAGGGCGTGCGAGATTGTCCGTGGATCGGTTTCGGACAGCTTCCTTGCCGTCGCGTGCTCGGACGCCAGCCGCCATCTGGCCTCGCCGTCCAGGGCCGGGAAAACGACGGGTCGAACAACGTCCTGGTCCTGCAGAGCCATGCCGTAGTCATAGTTGATGTCAGGGATTACCCGGCGTTCCTCGTCGTAGCGAAGGAACGGGATCGGCTTTGCGTCGGTCCGAAACGGAGTGCCGGACAGCATGAGCCGCCTGTGCGCGTCGCTGAACGCCTCGAACAGCGCCGATCCCCATGCGAGGTGCTGAGCGTCCCCAGCGTGGTGCACCTCGTCCAGGACTACCAGGCATGGCCGACCGGACTGGTTGGCCATGCGGGACCACACAGACGGGTCGGCCGCCACGGACTGGTACGTCGTCACCACGCCGTCATAGTCGGTTGCGGTGTTCCTTCTGGCGTTCTTGAAGGTTGGGTTGAGCTTGATGCCCGGTCCCGCTGCGGCTCTGGCCCACTGTCCCTTCAGGTGGTCGGTCGGCACGACAACAACGACCCAACTGATCTCGCCGCGGTCCATCATCGCTTGGGCGGCGAGCAGCGCGAATGCGGTCTTGCCTGCGCCCGGGGTAGCCACTGCCAGGAAGTCGCGATTCGTCCCCAGGAATTTGCGCAGGCCGCCGTCCTGCCACTGCCGCAACCGCACGTGCCGAACCTCCAGTCGGGACTGCGCCCCGCGACTACTGCGGGCATCACCGTGGTCAGGCGACCAGCGCGGGCGCAGGATCGGCAACTGTGCTCCAGCCGCCGCTGATCACCAGGTAGAACCTGGGCTGCTGTCGGAGCTCCGCGAGGTTCACAACATGGCACCGTAGACCAACGCAGGAGTGGTCTATCCGCGTTGAAGGGGGGCGCTGAGGGATCCCTTGGAGCGCCCAGCATCACCCGAACGGCGCACAGCAACGGCGTGCGCCCCCTCGTTACTCCAGGCGCCGACTCATCCAGGTGCTCCGTACGGTGGCGGGGTGGTGGTGAGCTGAACCGGGCGGCCCCAGGTCACATCTGGGGCACATGAGAGCCCAAAGTGCCACTGACCAGTGCGAACTACTGAAGGTAGTTTCGCCTGGTCAGCGGCACTTTGCGGGACGAACCCGCAGGTCACGGGCCTGTAGTGATCAAAAGATCCTCAAGTGACAGGACGGCGCGCTGCTGCGGGCGGCGTCGTAGCGCTGATGCCCTAACAGCCAAGGAACGTCGAGGGCCCGGGCAAGAGAAAACAGCGGAGCATGGACCAGGGAGTGGTCGGTGCTCTCGCCGGTTGGCAGCTACAGGCGCGTCAACGGCGCCAACGTTCCCTGGCCCAGGCAACCACCGCCACGGTCACGGCCCCATCCACTGCTCGGCCCAGCCGCCGGTGCCTGCGGCGTAGCCAGCGGTGTATGCCGCCGCGACTGCAGCAGCCAGAACTTCGAGTCGCGGTGGCCTGTGGCTCTCGCCACCGATTGCGCGCATAGTGGAGGCCTTCCCCTTCGTTCGGCGCGTTCGTCGGTTAGGTGGAAGGCAAGGGTGTCCGCTACGGCCTGCCCTATACCGCCACCCATGGTGCGATGGTCGGCACCACTGGTGGGGACATCCGGCCTGGCCTGCGCGAGTCGAGCCCTAGGGGCAGGGACTCCTGAGGTCGGCGACGGTCACCAGCACAGCGGTCGACGCCTGAACGCGAGTCACCCCGTTGGTCGCCGGGTCGAACAGTGCGACCCGGGGGGCGAGGGGGTCGAAGGTGAGAAGTGGACGTCCGGTAACCAGAGGCTCCCCTTGGACGGCCGCGGCTGCGCTCGTCGGCCTGACACAGACGGCACGGGCGGTGAGCGCGTGGAACGCCGAGGGCGGCTTTCCGGCAGAGACCTGGGGGCGGGCACCGTCGGCGGAGCGGCTTCCGTTCTCGGTCGCCGAGACGATCACCACCAGGCCGTAGAGCAGGACCAGCGGGACGACAATCAGTTTGCCGAGATCGACGTGAAGCTGCCGGAAGTACCCCACGCCGGCCAGGATCAGAAGGACAGAGGCGATTCCGATGGCCAGGGGTCTGGTGGTCGGGGTCACCTGGTCCATGGTGGACAGGTTGACATCGGCCATCTTCATTCCGAATTTCTTCAGATAGGAACCATAGGAGAGGTCGCCGACCATTCGGAGAAGTGGCGGTGCCAGCGAGATGGCAATCGGAACGGCCCAGAGGACCAGCCTTTCCGGACCGGTTCCGCGAATCAGGTGGCGGAGTCCGAAGACGACGAACACCAGGTACAGTGGAGCGAATCTCGACAGTGGTGTGACGATCTGGTTCTCGCCGAGTGAGATGCCGATGGCGATTCCTATGGCGGCGAACACCGTGGCGACCGCAGATTTGGCGGCTGCCGGGACAGGCCGGTCGAGATGGGGAAACGACAGGTAGAGCAGCAGCGTGTAGACCAGCGCGAACGCGGAGAGCCCGGCCAGGTGCTCGGTGGCCGGAGTCCACCGGGGCTCGGACGCGATGACGATCGAGGTGCCGCCGATCCACACACCGAGGGGCAGGTAGAGCGCGATTCGGTCCTGGCGGATCCAGTACCGCTTGCCGTTCTCCGGGGAACGGTCCGCTGGGACGGGGAACGGCAGGCGCAAGCCGGAGCGTGCGGGCCGGGCGGGTGGGTTAGGAAGGTGCCGGCGACGGGAGAACTCCTCTGCCGCCTCGCGGTGCGAGGCGGCGTGGATCACTTCGCCGGTGTCGCGCAGTCCCATTGCGATCCGGATCCGGTCGACCCTGCCGCGAAGGCCCTCCCGTCGTGGCAGCCGTCGGTGGACGTGGTAGACGGCGGAGCGTACGGCGCTGGGCTGGAGGACCCAGGCGCCGCGGATGTCGAACAGCAGGCCGTGTGGTTCGAGAAGGTTGACGACCTCCAACGTGGCGACCCGTTCCGCACCTCGGGAGATTCCGACCAGCGGGACGTCGACCAGCCAGTGGGAATCGAGACCCTGGCGGCCCTCGGCCGTGTGGGGACTGTGAGTCCTGGTGTCTCTCGTGAGATTCCACCCGGCCTCTCTGAGGGCGGCTGCGATGTATTCGCTCTCCGCGGATTCGACGGACAGCGAGACTCTGACCCGGGTGTCGAATTTCTGCGCGGGTAGTGTCGCGCTGTCCGTCGATCCGTCTTCGGCGGGATCTGCTGCGCGTTGTTCGGGAATTCGGTTCCGCTCTCGCGAAGAGGTCGGGCGAAAACGCCTCAGGAACTCGTTGTCGGGCACGGGGTGGTCCTGTTCGGCCAGGTGATGCACTTTCCAGGCCGTGATGTTAACAGCCGCCCCGGGAGTTCTTCCCGCGCATTTCCGGTGGGCGGGATCAGGTGTGGGTGCGGCGGCGGGTGGTGAGGAGGAGGGCGGCGCCGAGGAGGACGGCGGTGGTGCCGGCGATGGCGAGGGGGCGGGTGGCGGTGCCCGCGCCGGTGTCGGCGAGGTGGCCGGGTGCGGTGGTGGGGGCGGCGGTCGGGCCGGGGGTGGCGGTCCGGTCGCCGACGCTCATGGTGCCGGTGTAGCTGCCGGCGAGCTGGGGGCAGTTGTACTTCTTCGCCGGCGCGGAGCCGATCGGGAGCACCTCGGACTTGCCGGTGAAGGTGAGCCGGTGGTCGCCGAGCGGGGCTCCGGCGGCGGCCCGCAGCCGGAGGGTGAGCTTCTGGCCCTGGGCGAGCTGGTAGGTGCCGGTGTCGGTGGGGATGCCGGAGACAGTGAGGGGCTTCCAGCTGCCGCCGGGGGCGCGCAGTTCGACGGCGAGGCTGCCGCTGCCGGTGAGCGTGACGGTGGTGGCGAGCTCCATTACCGTCGTGGTGCTGACGTTGTCGAAGGTGACCGTGAGTTCTCCCGGGGTGTCGCTGCTGCCGGTGACCGGCATCGGCGAGGCCATCGGGCCCTCCGGACGGTCGTACGGCCAGGGCGAGCCGGTGGCGGTCGGGGTGGCCGAGGGGGTGGCCGTGGCGGACGGCGTTTCCGAGGACTTGGCGGTGGGGCTGGGGCTGCCGGACGGGGTCTCGGCCGTCGCGGTGGCGGTCGGCGTCGTGATCGGCGTGGCGTCGGCGGCGAACGCCGGGGCCGTATCGAGGGCGGCCGGGCCGACGGTGAGCGCGAGCAGGGCGCAGGCGGCGGGAAGACGGGCGGAACGCATCGGAGGGTTCCAGCAGTGGGGTCGGGGTTCGCGCTCCGGAGGGTAGACCGACGAGGGGCGTGAACGGTTGTCCACGCCCCTCGGGTTCATTCGGCGGGGCGTCAGCTGTGCGCGCCGGCCTTGCGGCGGCGCAGGACGAACACGGTGCCGGCGCCGGCCGCCAGGACGGCGGCGCCGCCGAGGGCGATCGGCAGGGTGTTGGAGTCGGCACCGGTCTCGGCCAGGTGCGGGCCCGCCGACGGCGAGGCGGAGGCCGAACCGTGGCCGGCGGCCGCAGGGGTGCCGGCAGTCGGCGTGGCGGCCGACGCGTCGGTCACCTTGAACAGGTCGTCGACCCGGTAGCTGCCGTCGTACCGGAGGCAGCTGTCGGTGGCGGGGGCGCCCGGCACGTCCTTGGCCTCGAACTGCTCGGAGTAGCCGCTCAGCTGGGCGAAGTAGCGGGCGGTCACGGCCTTGTCGGTGGCCGCGAGACGCACCTGGAAGGTGATCTTCTGCCCCTTGGCGATCTTGTACTCGCCGAGGTCCACCTGGAGGTAGGACATGTTGTCGCCCTTGATGCTGCTCGCGGCGGGGGTCTTCCAGTCCCCACCGGGCAGCTTGACCTGGATGGTGAACGACTCCTTGCCCCAGGTGATCGGGTTGATCACCGGCTCCACCTCGCTCACGTCGGTGAAGAAGAAGTCGGCGTCGACCTTCTTGAGGTCGACCGGGCCCGTGTTCTCGAAGGTCACCGTGGCCTCCTGCGCCGCGCCGCCCTTGACCAGGGTGGTCTTCGCGAGGCCGGTGCCGGTGACCTTGAGGTCCTGGTGCAGGCCGCCGCGGCAGGGTCCGCCGCTGGGCGTCGGCATCGGCGGGGTCGGCAGGTTCGTGGGCTTGCCGGTGGGCGCCGGGGTGGTCGGGGCCGGGGTGGTGGGCGCCGAAGTGGTCGGCGCCGGGACGCTCGGGGTGGTGCTCGGGGCCGGGGTGCTCGGCGCCGGGGCGCTCGGGGTGGCCGTGGTGGAGGTGGGGGGCGGAGAGGAGGGGACTCCGACCGCACTCGCGCTGACGGCGCCGACCGTGGTGCCGAAGGAGAGCGCCATCAGCGCGGAGGCGGCCAGAAGGCGAGAAGAGCGCACGTTGAGAAGCTCCAGATTGGGGTAAATGGGGTCGATTTCGGGCGACTTGAGGCCTCCGGCAGGGCCGTCGGCGCGGGTCGCGCCCGCGAACCCTACCGGTTGCGAGTGGCTTGTTTCGATCAGATTTGGCGCTAAGTGATCGATGCTGCCCAGGCGCCCGTTCGGCCACCGGTTGCCGGGGTGGCCGGGGGGCCTGACGATGGCCGCATGAAGCACCAGATGCGAGCCGAGTACGGGGCCGGGGGTGCGACCGGCGGGGTGCGGTTGTGGCACATGGTCCGGGGGGTGGAAAGCGTGGCGATGTGCGGCCGGGAGCTCGACCCGGACGCGCAGGTGCGGGAGCCCGTGGACTGGGGCAAGACGCCGGAGCTGTGCTGCCACACCTGCGGGGCGTACTACCTGCGCGAGACGCCGTACCTGTCGGCCGAACACCAGTAGTGCGTCCACGGGTGGTCTACCGTGATCGGCATGGAGCAACCCCTCGCCCGGCCGCGGTCGTTGACCCGTGAGGCCGCCGGGCTGCGGTCCGGCGTACCGGACCTGTCCGAGCACGTCGACCGTTTCTGCGCGCTGGTCGAGCGGGTGGACCCGCTGATCCACGCGTTCGTCCCGGAGCCGGGGCGGCACGACCGGCTGCACGCGCAGGCGCGGGCGCTGGCCGCGCGGCACCCCGAACCGGCCGGGCGGCCGCCGCTGTACGGGGTGGCGGTGGGGGTCAAGGACATCGTGCACGTGGACGGGCTGCCCACGCACGGCGGTTCGGCGTTGCCGCCGGGGGTCCTGGCGGGGCCGCAGGCCGTGGTGGTGGACCGGCTGCGGGCGGCCGGGGCGCTGGTCGCCGGCAAGACGGTGACCGCCGAGTTCGCGGCGAGCGCGCCAGGACCGACCCGCAACCCGCACCATCCCGGGCACACCCCGGGCGGCTCCAGCAGCGGGTCGGCGGCGGCGGTCGCGGCGGGGCTGGTGCCGCTGTCGGTCGGCACCCAGACGGTCGGGTCGGTGATCCGGCCGGCCGCGTACTGCGGGGTGGTGGGCTTCCGGCCCACGTACGGGCGGATCCCGATGGCCGGGGTGATCCCGAACGCGCCGAGCTTCGACACCCTGGGGGTGTTCACGGCCGACCTGGCCGGGGCGGCCCTGGCGGCCGCACTGCTCTGCGACGACTGGCGGGGAGAGGCGGCAGCCGGGGCCGGGGGCCGGCCGGTGCTCGGGGTCCCGGACGGGGCGTACCTGGAGCGGGCCGAGCCGGCGGCGCTGCGCGCCTTCGAGGAGAGCCTGGAGCGCCTGGCGCAGACCGGCCTGACGGTGCGCCGGGTGCCGCTGTTCCCGGACTTCGCCGGGATCACCCGGCAATTGCAGACGATCAACCGCTTCGAGCTGGCCCGCGGCCACGCCGACTGGTTCGCCCGGTTCGGCGGCCTGTACCGGCCGGAGACGGCGGCCAGCATCCGGGTCGGCCAGGGCGTCGCGGCCGAGGACCGGGCGGCCGCGCTCCAGGCCCGGGAGCGGTTGCGCGAGCGGGTCGCCCGGGCGACCGCCGAGGCCGGGGTGGACCTGTGGCTGGCGCCGTCGGCGACCGGCGGGGCGCCGGAGGGCCTGCACAGCACCGGGGACCCGGTGATGTCGCTGCCGTGGAGCTACCTGGGCCTGCCCGCGCTGAGCCTGCCGGCCGGGCGGACGGCGGAGGGGCTGCCGCTGGGCCTCCAGGTGGTCGGCACGGCGGGCGGCGACGAGCGGCTGCTGGCCCAGGCGGCTTTTTTGGAAGGGGCGCTGGGCCGAGAAGCCTAGAAGCGACCTAGGGGCTCTCTTTCGGATCACGCCGGGCGCGCGACGCCGGAGCACGCACCTCGCCGCGTTGTCGTCGGTCGCCGATGCTCCGCATGGACTCCCTCCTCCGCCTT
>NZ_JBHWIJ010000233.1:0-13784 GCF_042732255.1 Kitasatospora sp. NPDC059803
GCCCGGGCCGGAGGCCGCGGCCTACTGGCTCTTCGGCGGCTGGTAGTCCTTGCCGAGCACGACCACCAGGTCCGCGTTCTGGGCGTCGCCGACCTTCTTCACCGCCGTGTCCGGCAGTCCGAGGCTGATCGCCAGCGACTTCGCCGCGGCCTGCCGGGCGTCGTCGGTGTAGCGGATCTCACTGGCGGCCTGCGCGGCGGTCTTGGAGCCGGGCAGGAAGGTCAGGCCGGAGTTCACGATCTGGACCTGTGCGGCGGCCGCCGCCTGGTCGTTGCCGGTGGCGTCCTGGAGCGAGACCCGGGCGGGGGCGTCGGCGGAGGCCGCGGACTTCACGGTGCCGCCGAGCACGTCCTTGACCTGCTTGCCGGCGGTGGCCTCGTCCAGGCCGCCGTCCGGTTTGACGGTCAGCGCGGTGGTGCCGAGGTGGCCGTCCTTCGCCTGCTGGGCGAGCTGGGCGAGCACCCCGGCGAGGGCGTCCTCGGGCAGCGAGGGGTCGAGCACCGCGTTCATCCGGTGCACGTCGTCCTTGGCGTCCTTGAACTCGGTGGGCATGGTGCGCACCACCGCGTCCATCACCTGTCCGAACCGGGCCAGTTGGGCGTCCCGGTTCTCGCCGGTCGCCTGGAGGGTGGCGTACGCGACCGCGGCCTTCCCGTTCAGCAGGGTGTTCTTGCCGGCCGCGGACAGCAGCTTGCCGTCCGGCTTGCCGCCCTCGTGGGTCTCGGCGTTGGTGTCCACCCGGACGCCGCCGAGCTGGGAGACCAGCATCTCCAGGTAGGGGGTGTCCAGCCGCCAGGTGCCCGCGACCGGGGCGCCGAGCACGGTGGACAGGCCGTCGCGGGTCGCGGAGGCGCCGATGCTGTCCATGGCCTGGCCGACGGTGGTGACCGGCGGGTCGCCGGGGCCGGGCAGCCGCAGGGTGTCGGGCAGCAGGAGCACGGTGCCCTTCTTCCCGGTGGAGTCGTTGACCAGCAGCGCGCTGGAGACCTTGCCCTGGAGGTCGCGCAGGTGGACCACGCTGACCTGGCGCGGACCGGCCGCGCTCGCCGCGGTCTGCTTGTCGCCGGTGAACCAGAGGTAGCCGCCGGTGCCGGCCGCCGCGAGCGCCACCACCACGCCGAGGCCGATCAGCCGGTTGCGCAGCCGGCGGCGGCGCTCGGCGCGCACCTCGCTGCGGGACTCGGCGAACTTCAGCCAGTCGATGACGTCCTCGGACTCCTCCCCCTCCTCGTCGACGAAGGTGAACTCGTCCGTGGGGTAGTCGTCCTTGGCGGCCTTGCCTCCAGGCTTGCCGCCGGCCTTGCCGGCCCGGGCCCCGCCGACCAGTTCGGACGGCGGCTCGGGCTTGGCGCCCGCCGCCGCGGCGGCGGGCCGGGGCACGCGCGGGCGCGACGGCGCGGGGGCGACGGGGGCAGGCGCGACGACGGCCTCGGGCTCGACCGCCGCCGGCGCACCCGCCGCCGGGTAGGCCTGCTGCTGGTAGCCGCCCCCGGCCTCCGGCCCGGGCGACCCCCACGCGCCGTACGCCGGGTCCTGGTAGCCGTAGCCCCCCTGCTGCTGGTACGCCTGCGCGGGCTGCCCAGGCTGCACGGGCTGCCCGTACTGGTCGTACTGCTGCTGGTCGTACTGCTGCTGCGGGGGCTGCTGGTACGCCTGGTACGGCTGCTGCTCCTGGTAGCCGCCGTACGGGTCCCCCGTGTACACCGGCTGCCCGTACTGGTCGTACTGCTGCTGGTCGTACTGCTGCTGCTCCGGGACCTGTTCGGGCTGCTGCTGGTAGCCCCCCTGGTACTGCTGGTACTGCCCGGTCGACCAGTCCTCCGGCTGCTGCTGGTGCTGGTGCTGCCGGCCTCCGCCGCTTCGCTCGGTCACGCCCGCTCCTGGTCAGGTCCGGTGCGGCGCGTAGAGCGCCCGCTTGTCGATGTAGCGGACCACGCCGTCCGGGACGAGGTACCAGACCGGTTCGCCCTTGGCGACCCGGTTGCGGCAGTCCGTGGAGGAGATGGCCAGCGCGGGGACCTCGACCAGGGAGACCCCGCCCACCGGGAGTCCGGCGTCCGACAGGGTGTGTCCCGGGCGGGTGCACCCGATGAAGTGCGCGAGCGAGAAGAGCTCGTCGGAGTCGCGCCAGGACAGGATCTGGGCGAGCGCGTCGGCGCCGGTGATGAAGAAGAGGTCGGCGTCCGGGTGCTGGGAGTGCAGGTCGCGCAGGGTGTCGACGGTGTACGTCGGGCCCTCGCGGTCGATGTCGATCCGGCTGACCGAGAACTGCGGGTTCTCGGCGGTGGCGATGACCGTCATCAGGTAGCGGTCCTCGGCCGGGGTGACGTGGCGGTCGCTCTTCTGCCACGGCTGCCCGGTCGGCACGAAGATCACCTCGTCCAGGTGGAACGCGCTCGCCACCTCGCTGGCGGCGACCAGGTGGCCGTGGTGGATCGGGTCGAAGGTGCCGCCCATCACCCCGAGGCGCTTCTTCACCGGTTCCGGTCCGCCGGGATTCCCGGCCTGCTCTCCCATGCCGCCACACCTTACGCGACGCCCGTTACGGTGCGGGAACGCCCGGGTGGGGGTTGTCCGAAGACGCGTGAGGGAGCGGCCGGCCGGTACGCCGGACGCTCCCCGAGCGGCCCCGGGAGGCGGTTCAGCGGTCCCGGTTGAAGCGGGTGGTCACGAAGAGCAGGAGCGCCAGGATGAACAGTGCGGCGCCACCCGTCAGGTACGGGTTCAGGCTCTCGTGGTTGCCCCCCTCGCTCTCGGCGAGCAGGTTCAGGACGGGGAGTGCGGCGGCAGTGTTCATGGTCGGCGGGACCTTCTCGGCTCGGGTGAACGGACCAGGGGTTCTTCCGGGCCGGTGAAGGCCCACCTGTCATCGTACGGGGGCTTACCCGGCAACCGCTCGGCGGCCCACCGCCGCTGACCGGGCGTGAGCCCGAACCGGGGCGGCGGTGCTCAGTTGCCGCGGAAGGCCCGCGCCATGATCCAGACCAGCAGGCCGACGCCGACGAACGACGCCACCACGATGATCCGCAGGAACAGGCCCGGGCCGGCCTCGTTGGAGATGGGTGCGGCCAGGCTGACAAGCGCGTCGGTGGACATCTGCGGGGCTCCTCGAACTGCTCGGTACCGCGGCCGGATCCGGTCTCGGTTCTCCAGGACATTCAGGGTAGACCGGCCTCACACCGGCGCCGCCCACCGGCCCCTGCGGCGTGGCCCGGCCCGCGCACAGGCCGGCCGCGGGGACGAGTACGCAACCGCGGACGTTGCAAGGACAGTCGTTGCAGGCGTAGACCAGCGGGGGCCGGCCGCCGAGCCGGGGCCGCCGTCGACCAGGAGGTACTCAGACCATGACCGACCCGACCGCGAAGACCCCGAGCCGGCGCCGCCAGCGCTTCCCCGACATCTCCACCCGCGCCTGGGAGCACCCCGCGGACCGTTCCGCCCTGGTCGCCCTGCGCAAGCTCACCGGCTTCGACGACGTCCTGAGGAAGCTCGCCGGGCTGGTGTCCGAGCGCTCGATCCGGCTGATGTTCCTGGCCACCGCCGTGAAGACCTCCGAGCGCCAGTTCCCCGAGCTGTACGACATGGTGCGCGACGCCGCCTACGTGCTCGACCTGGAGCAGGTCCCGGACCTGTACGTCACCCAGGACCCGACGGTCAACGCGTACTGCATCGGCATCGACACCCCGATCATCGTGATCACCAGCGGCCTGATCGAGCTGCTCGACGAGGAGGAGCTGCGCTCGGTCATCGGCCACGAGGTCGGCCACGCGATGTCCGGCCACGCGGTCTACCGGACGATGCTGATGATCCTCACCAACATCGCCACCCGGGTCGCCTGGGTGCCGCTCGGCAACCTGGCGATCATGGCGATCGTCACCGCGCTCAAGGAGTGGTTCCGCAAGGCGGAGCTGTCCAGCGACCGGGCCGGCCTGCTCGCCGGGCAGGACGTCCAGGCGTCCATGCGCGCCCTGATGAAACTGGCCGGCGGGCACAATCTGGCCGAACTGAACGTCGACGCCTTCCTGGAGCAGGCCGAGGAGTACGACAAGGCCGGCGACCTGCGCGACGGCGTGCTCAAGCTGCTGCAGTTGCTGCCGCAGAGCCACCCGTTCGCGGTGGTGCGGGTCGCCCAGCTGAAGAAGTGGGCGGAGAGCGACGAGTACCGCTCGATCCTGGCCGGCGCCTACCCGCGCCGCACGGACGACCCGGACACCTCGGTCGGCGAGCAGTGGAAGGCCGCCGCCGACCACTACACGACCTCGGTGAAGGAGAGCAAGGACCCGCTGATGGGCCTGATCCGCGACGTGGCCGGCGGCGCCGCGACCGTCGGCGGCAAGCTCCGCGACACCTTCGCCGACACGTTCACCGGCGGCTCCCGCGGCGGTTCCGCCACCCGCGAGGACGGCCGCACCGACCGGGGCGAGCGCACCGACGGCTGACCCGCCGCACCCGCGCCGGAGGGGCGGGGCCCCCCCCCCCCGGGGCCCCCCCGCGGGCGGCCGCGGGGCGCCCCCGCCCGCCCGCGGGTCACCCAGGCCGCCCCCCCCCCCCCCCGCCCGCGCCCCCCCCCCCCCCCGGGCCCCCCCCCCCCCCCCCCCCCTGCCGGGGCCTACCCCGGCTGCCAGTGGTACACCGCCACCCCGGCCCCGTCCGCCACCCGCCGGTACCCGCCGCCGTCGACCAGCCCGGCCAGGAACCGCCGCTGCTCCGCCACCGGCACCGGGAAGCCGTCCGGCTCCTCCAGCACCGCCACCCACTCCGCCACCGGGCGCCCCCAGCCGCCCGGCCCGCCCGCACCGCCCGGCCCGCCCGGCGGCGTCAGGTACGGGAACAGCGACACCGTGCAGCGCCCGGTCAGCTGCGGCGCCAGACGGTTGGCGGCGGCCACCCGGGCGCCGTCCGGGACGACCGTCAGCACCCGGCGCACCTGCGCCGCCCGCCCGTCGCCCCGCCAGGCGTCCCCCGCCAGCATGCCCGCCACCGGGCCGGTCGCGGTCAGCGCCACCGTGACGGCGAGCATCCCCGCCGCCACCGGCAGCCCCCGGCCCAGCCGGGACAGCCGGGACAGCCGGCCCAGCCGGGGCAACAGCAGGCCCGCCCCGTGCAGCCCCGCCGTGCACAGCAGCGGCACCAGCACCGCGTCGTAGTGCTGCCCGGTGCGCCAGAACGCCGGATTGTCCACCCAGAACCGGGCCGCCAGCAGCACGCCCGCCAGCAGCACCAGCGGCGAGCGCAGCGCCAGCAGCAGCGTCGGCGCCAGCAGCAGCAGGACGGTCAGCGCCTTGACCGCCGGGAACAGCAGCCGGACCAGCGGGTTCCCGCCGCCGTACTCCCCCATGTGCCCGTACGTGTACTCGCCGCCCGGGTTGAGCGCCGGGATCACCACCAGGGTGACCAGCAGCCCGGCCGCCACCGCCGCCAGCACGGTGACCGCCCCCAGCCGGCGCCGCCCGCGCCACCACACGTAGCCGCCGACCGCCGCGACCAGCAGCGCCTGGTCCTCCTTGACCAGCAGCAGCGGCAGCGCCCACGCCACCGCCGGGCCGTACCGCTCCCGGGCCAGCGCCACCACCGCGCACGCCGCGAGCGGCACCGCGAAGGCCACCTCGTGGAAGTCGAACGCCACCGCGCTCTGCAACCCCGCCGACAGCCCGTACGCGACCCCGGCGACCGCCCCGCCCGCCGGCCCCAGCACCCGCACCGCGTACCCCGTCACCGGCACCGCGGACAGCGCCACCAGCACCGCCTGCGCCACCAGCAGCGTGCCCGCCCCCGGCCAGACCCGGTAGAACGGCGCCAGCACCGCCAGCACCGGGCTGAAGTGGTCGCCCAGGAGGTTGAAGCCCGTGCCCTTCAGCGCGACCACCGGTGCTTCGAGCCGGGCGTAGGCGCGCACCGCCTCCTCGAAGATGCCCAGGTCGAAACCCGCACTCTCCAACCGGCCGTACCTGGTGAGCGAGACGGCCGCGTACAGCGGGGCGAGCAGGGCGGCCACCGACCACGGCAGCACACGTCGGAAATCCATGACCCGGACGCTAGGAATTCCCCACTGAAGGGAAACTGAGGAAAGCTGAGGAAAACTTCAGCTCGGATATCCCGGGCAAGCCGGTCAAGGCCGTTGCGGGAAAACGGAATTCCCCCAAGGATGTCCGTCATGCGGCTACTGATCATCGAGGACGAGGAGCGGCTCGCGCAGTCCCTGAGGCAGGGGCTGGCGGCCGAGGGATATGCGGTCGACCTGGCCCACGACGGCGTCTGGGGGCTCGAACTCGCCCTCACTGAACCCTATTCGGCGATCGTGCTCGATCTGATGCTGCCCGGCCTCAACGGCTTCAAGGTCTGCCGCGAACTGCGCGCCGCCGGGAATTCCGTACCGATTCTGATGCTCACCGCGAAGAACGGCGAGTACGACGAGGCCGAGTCGCTGGACTGCGGCGCCGACGACTTCCTCAGCAAGCCGTTCTCCTACGTCGTGCTCACCGCCCGGCTGCGCGCCCTGCTGCGCCGCGGCGCCGCCGCCCGCCCGCCGGTGCTCGCGGTCGGCGCGCTGCGGATCGACCCGGCGGCCCGCCGCTGCACCGCCGCCGACCGACAGGTCCGGCTCACCACCAAGGAGTTCGCCGTGCTGGAATGCCTGGCCCACCGCCCCGGCGAGGTGGTCCCCAAGGGCGGCATCCTGGACACCGTCTGGGACGCCGCCTTCCGGGGCGACGTGAACATCGTCGAGGTCTACATCGCCGCCCTGCGGCGGAAACTGGACGTGCCCGGCGTCGGCTGCCGGATCGAGACGGTGCGCGGCGCCGGATACCGGCTGGTGCCCGATGCGCACTGACCGCCTCCGCCCGCTGCTGCGCCCCTGGCACCGCTCCTCGCTCCGCGTCCGCGCCGCCCTCGGCGCGGCCCTCGCCTCGGTGCTGGCCTTCTCGGTGGCCGCCCTCTGGGTCGGCGGCGCGGTCCACGACCAGTGGACGGCGGTCGCCGAGAAACAGGCCCAGGACAGCGCCGAGCTCGTCGCCCACGACATACCCACCGGCGCCCAGACCTGGACCTCGACCCTGAAGGAGTCGTTCCTGCTGGTACTGGCCGACGGCCAGGTGGCCTTCCCGCTATCCCCCAACGGCCGGGCCAGCATCACCATCTACCCCAACAAGAAGGGGCTCGGGCCCAGCACCCTGCTGGGCGAGTACGCGGGCCTGCCACCCGAACCCTTCGCTCCCCTCCCGCCCTACCCCCAGGACGTCTCCCCCGCACACACCGAGCAGGTCCGGATCACCCTGCCCGACCACACCCGGCTGTGGCACTGGCCCGAGAACGGCCCCTCCCTCACCAGCCGGGACGTCACCATGATCAAGCGGGTCACCGACCCGGTCTCCTCCCAGGCCCTGCGGCAGTACACCGGCATCCTGGGCCTGCCGGAGCAGCGCGTCACCGTCTACCTGCTGGTCAACCCCACCGTCGCCGACCAGGCCGAGGACCGGATCACCGGCATCCTGCTGCGCTACGTGCTGCCCGGCGCCACCCTGTTCACCGCCCTGATCGCCTGGCTGGTCACCGGCCTGGCGCTGCGGCCGGTGGAGTCGATCCGCCGCGGCATGGCCCGGATCGGCGCCGGCGCCTTCCACGAGCGGGTCCCGGTGCCGCCCTCGCGGGACGCCATCGCACGGCTGGCCGAGACCACCAACACCACGCTCGGCCGCCTGGAACACGCGATCGACGAGCAGCGCCGGCTGGTCTCGGACGCCTCGCACGAGCTGCGCAGCCCGCTGGCCGCGCTGCGCAACTCGCTGGAGGTCCCGCTGGCCCACCCGGCGGGCGTGGAGTGGCCGCAGGTGGTGCGCGACGCGCTCACCGACACCGAGCGGCTGCAACTGCTCACCGACGACCTGCTGCTGCTCGCCGCCGTCGAGGAGCCCACCGGGCCGCCCGGCGGCGAGCCGGTGGACCTCGCCGACCTGGTCGGCGAGCAGGTCGCCGAACGCGCCCACCCGTCCACCGGCGGGCCCGCCTTCCTGGCCGTCTCCCTGGAGCCCGCGCCCGTCCCGGGCAGCGAGCTGCGGCTGGGCCGGCTGGTGCGCAACCTGCTCGACAACGCCGCCCGGCACGCCGACACCGCCGTCGCGGTCTCGGTGACCGTCGAGGACGGGCACGCCGTGCTGACCGTCACGGACGACGGCCCGGGCATCCCGCCCAAGGACCGGGAGCGGGTCTTCGACCGGTTCGTCCGGCTGGACGACGCCCGCTCCCGCGACGCCGGCGGCGCCGGCCTGGGCCTCGCCCTGGTCCGCTCGATCGCCCGCGGCGTCGACGGCACCGCCGCCTTCACCGACCCGCCGCCGCCCGGCCCGGGCGCCCGCGCGGTGGTCCGCCTCCCGCTCGCCGCCGGCGCCCCGGACAGGGACTAAGGCGCCAGCACCCCGCACACCTGCCAGGCCGGCTGCGCGTGGTTGCCCGGATCGATCGGCGCCGGCGGCGGGACCTGGGTGCCCTGCGGGGTGGCCAGCACCGGCTGGAGGAAGCCGGCCATCGAGGTGGTGCAGGGCTCCGGCCCGGCCTGGATCACCGAGTCCACCAGCCGCAGCTGGGCCGAGGCCAGGTCGACCCGGTCGAACTGGAAGGTCAGCTGCCGCCGGACGGTCTCCAGGGTGACGGGCGCACCGGCCGCGGCTCCGGCCGGCTTCAGCGCGTAGACGAAGGTGTGGTCGGTGGTGATCTGCAGCGTGCCGCCGTCGGCCTCGTCGATCCGCATCGCGCCGGTCACCTTCACGGTGTCGGCGGCCAGCGCGACCTGCGCCGGGTCGAAGCGCACCAGCCAGCCGGTCAGCGCGTGGTGCCGGTCGTCGACCGACTGGGTCACGCTGGTGTCGAACTGGGCCTGCTCCCCGGGAGTGACGAAGGCCCGCACATCGGCGGTCGCGCCCTGGACGAGGGTGGCCGGGGCCAGCGAGGAGGCCACCAGGTAGCGCTGGACGGTGTCGAGCGCCTTGGTCACCTCGACCCGGCTGAAGTGCTCGGTGGCGGCCCCGGTCGGGGTGCCCAGTCCGATCGCCCCGTCGCTGTACCCGACCGGCAGCGCGGCGAACGGATTGGCCGGGTCGGCGACCGGCCGGACCACCGAGGCCGGGCTCAACGCGACCAGGCTGACGGTCAGTTGGCTGCCCTCGGGCCGCGCCGAGATCCGGTTCGGCGAGCTGACCCCGAAGTACACCGCGGCCCCGAAGGCCAGCAACACGAGCAGTAGCAGGGCGAGCGCCTGCCGCGGCACGCTGCCCAGCGGGCCGAACCGCACCCGCGGGCGGGTCGCCCGGCCGAAGGACCCGGCCAGCCGCTCCCGGGCGGACAGCTCCTGGATCCGGGCAGCCCGGACGAAGGACTCGTCGAAGACGACGGACCGGAACTCGTCCTCATTGCCGGAACCACCGTCGGGCGCACCCTCAGGAGGCTCTCGCGGGTCACCCATGACACCAGGGTAAGGCGCGCCCTCGCCCCTCCACGAGGGTGCGACCGCAGATTCCCGGGAACGCCCCGCAACCGCCCGCCCCGGCGCGCACCACCCCTGCGCCACGCCCTACGACGTCACCCCGCAGGTGCCGTGACCACGAGCGACGGCTCGGCCGGCGCGGGCCTCGGGTCGGTCCCGGGGCTGCTGCTGCCGGACTCCGGGCGCCGGGGCGCGCCGGAGGAGCCGCCCACGCCCTGGTAGATCGCCGCGACCGCGACGGCCACCAGGCTCACGCCCATGATCACGGCGAGCACCCAGGCCACCGGCCGGTGCCAGCGCTGCTGGGCCACGTACCGCCCGCGCCCCGGGTCGTAGCCGCGTCGGCGCCGGCCCGGGCGGCCGGTCGCCCGGCCGGGGCCCGACCAGGGATCGGGGTACAGGTGGTCGTCGTCCAGTCCGCTCGGGTGCGGGCGCAGCTCCAGCGGCAGCCCGTCCCCTGCGGTGACGTCATAGCCCCAGACCGGGCCCGCGGTGTCCGGCTCGAACCGGGCCTCGGCGGCGGCGAGCTGCCGCTCCTTGGCCGTCGGCTCGTGCACGGCGGCGGACCGGACGAAGGCCTCATCGAAGACCACGGTGGCGAACTCGTCGTCCGCACCACCGTGGTCGGCGCCGTCGGGGTACGGCGAGCCCCCCACATCGTCAGCCACGGATTCAGCGTATTACCGGGCGGCCGATTTGTCTGTGGCTCATCGCAGTTGGTCCGTCACACGTGTGACGCGGGCCGCTGCCGACCGCCCCGGGGCCCGGCCGGCCCGCCGCGCGGGCCGCGCTCAGCGCGCGTCCGCGTCCCCGCCCACGGTCTGCGTCGCCTCGCCGCGCACGTGCCCGTCACCAGTGACGATGTACTTGGTGCTGGTCAGCTCGGGCAGGCCCATCGGGCCGCGGGCGTGCAGCTTCTGGGTGGAGATGCCGATCTCCGCGCCGAAGCCGAACTCGGCGCCGTCGGTGAAGCGGGTGGAGGCGTTGACGGCCACCGTGGTCGAGTCGACCAACCGGGTGAAGCGCCGGGCGGCGGCCTGCGAGGTGGTGACGATCGCCTCGGTGTGGCCGGAGGACCAGCGGCGGATGTGCTCGACGGCGGCGTCCAGCGAGGGCACCACGGCCGCGGCCAGGTCGTAGGACAGGTACTCGGCGCCCCAGTCCTCGTCGGTGGCGGGCACCACGGTGGCGGCGCCGCCCTCCGCGGCCTTGAGCACCGCGTCGTCGCCGTGCACGGTCACCCCGGCCTCGGCGAGGGCGGCCAGCGCGAGCGGCAGGAAGGCGTCCGCGACGTCCTGGTGGACGAGCAGCGTCTCGGCCGCGTTGCAGACGCTGACCCGCTGCGCTTTGGAGTTCAGCAGGATGCCGACGGCCATCGCCAGGTCGGTCTGCGCGTCCACGTAGACGTGGCAGTTGCCGGTGCCGGTCTCGATCACCGGCACGGTCGAGCCCTCGACCACCGTGCGGATCAGCGAGGCCCCGCCGCGCGGGATCAGCACGTCGACCAGGCCGCGGGCGCGCATCAGCTCCTGGACGGAGTCCCGGCTCTCGCCCGGGACGAGCTGGACGGCGTCGGCGGGCAGCCCGGCGGCGGCGACCGCGTCCCGCAGGACGGCGACCAGCGCGGTGTTGGAGCGGTAGGCGGAGGCCGAGCCGCGCAGCAGCACGGCGTTGCCGGACTTGAGGCAGAGCGCGGCGGCGTCCACCGTGACGTTCGGCCGGGCCTCGTAGATGATGCCGACCACGCCGAGCGGCACCCGCACCTGGCGCACGTCCAGGCCGTTGGGCAGGGTGTAGCCGCGCAGCACCTCGCCGACCGGGTCAGGCAGGCCGACGACGTCGCGCACGTCGGAGGCGATCGCGGCGATCCGCTCGTGGTCGAGGCTCAGCCGGTCGATCACCGACTCGGCGGTGCCGGCCGCGCGGGCCCGGGCCACGTCCTCGGCGTTGGCGGCGGTGATCTCGGCGCTGCGGGCCACCAGGGCGTCCGCGATCGCCAGCAGCGCGGCGTCCTTCGCCTTGCGCGGCAGCGGGGCGAGCGCGGCGGCGGCCTCCCGGGCTCGGCGCGCTACGGCGAGGACGGGGCTGTCGGCGGTGGCGAGGTCGCTGGTCATGCGCCAAGGGTAGCGACTGCGCAGGGCCCGCCGAGCGGCCATTTCGCCTGGCGGGACGGCCCAGCGAGACGACCCGGCGGGACGGTTCTCCCCTCCGGCTCACCCGACTCCGGGGACCACACCCCGGGTGCGTCCCCCCTCAGTACGGGTGCACCCCGCCCAGGTGCGGCGGCGGATCGCCGAAGCCCTCCGCCACCCGCTTGTGGTACGTCGCCCGGTCGACCACCTCCAGGCCGACGATCTCCCACGGCGGCAGGTTCGCGGTGACCTTGTGCTCGCCCCACAGCCGCAGCGCGATCGCCGCCGCGTCGTGCAGGTCCCGGGCCTGCTCCCAGTACCGGATCTCGGCATGGTCGGCGGCGTAGCGGGCGGTGAGGAAGAACGAGTGGTCGTACGCCAGCCGCTCCAACGAGACGCGCAGCGAGGACAGCGGGGTGACCTGCCCGGACACGCTCAGCACCACGTGCCAGAGCCTGGCCTGCTCGGGCACGGTGGGCGGCTCCTCCGGGTCCGCGTGCTGCGACCGCGGCCTGCGCGTCCCGCCGGGCCCCTGCGGCGGCGGACCGGCCGGCTCGGCGGGTCCGTCCCCGCGTCCGCCGTCGATGCTGGTCAGCCGTCGGCCCGCCGTCCCTGCGGTCAGCGTTGCCTCGCTTCTGCGTTCCACCGGCGGCCTCCTGTTCGGCGATGTCGTGTCGTCCCCCGCACCGGACCCGCCGGCCCGCGGCCGACCGGTACGGCTGCACCGCTCCTCGCCCGCGGCCGGGCCACTCCCCGTACGGAGCGGCCCGCCGACCGCGCTCAACCGATCGGCCGGTACCGGCACACCGGCCGGTCAGCCGCGCAGAACGACCAGGTCGTCGCGGTGGACGACCTCACGCTCGTACGCGGCGCCGAACTCCTGGGCCAGGTCGCGGGTGGACCGGCCGAGCAGGCGGGGCAACTCCCTCGCATCAAAGTTGACCAGTCCGCGAGCCACGATGTGGCCGTTTTCGGCAAGAAGGTCCACCGGATCACCCGCCGTGAACTCCCCGTCCACCTTGGTGACCCCGGCGGGCAGCAGCGAGGCGCCACCGGAGACGACGGCCGTGACGGCGCCCGCGTCGAGGTGCAGGGCGCCGCGCGGGCTGCTCGCGTGGGCCAGCCAGAGCATCCGGTCGGAGGTGCGGCTGCCGGTGCGCAGGAACAGGGTGCCGGTGCGCCGTCCGGCCAGCGCGTCGGCGGCCTGGCTGGCGGCGGTGAGCACCACCGGGATGCCCGCGCCGGTGGCGATCCGGGCCGCCTCGACCTTGGTGACCATGCCGCCGGTGCCGACGCCGGCCTTGCCCGCGCTGCCGATCTCGACGCCGTCGAGGTCGTGCGGGCCGCTCACCTGGTCGATCCGGCTGGTGCCGGGCCGGGCCGGGTCGCCGTCGTAGAGGCCGTCCACGTCGGAGAGCAGCACGAGCAGGTCGGCCCGGACCAGGTGGGCGACCAGCGCGGCCAGCCGGTCGTTGTCCCCGAACTTGATTTCGGCGGTGGCGACGGTGTCGTTCTCGTTGACGATCGGCATCGCGCCCATCGCCAGCAGCTGGTCGAGGGTGCGGTAGGCGTTGCGGTAGTGGGCGCGCCGGCTGGCGTCCTCGGCGGTGAGCAGCACCTGGCCGACCCGGATGCCGTACCGGGCGAAGGAGGCGGTGTAGCGGGCGACCAGCAGGCCCTGGCCGACGCTGGCGGCGGCCTGCTGGCGGGCCAGGTCCTTGGGCCGCTGGTCCAGGCCGAGCGGGGCCAGGCCGGCGGCGATGGCGCCGGAGGAGACGAGGACGACCTCTGGCGCGTCCGGGCGGCTGCGCACCTTGGCCAACGCGTCCACCAGGGCGTCGACCCGGTCGGCGTCCAGGCCGCCGGCCGCCGTGGTGAGGGAGGAGGAGCCGACCTTGACGACGATCCGCCGGGCGGTCAGCACCTCCTCGCGCAGTGAGTCCTCGCTCATCTCGCTGTACGCCCTTCCGGTGTGGTGCGGGTGCGGCGGGCCGGGCCCGGCCGTCACCCCCGAAATCTACGCGATCCGCGCAGGTCGCCCGCAGGGTGTTTCACCGGCTGGACCGGCGCCGCCACGGCCGGGCCGCCGGTCCGGACTGCCGGCACTGCCCGGCCGACCCGCTGAGTCCCCGGGCCTCCCGAGCGATGGGACGCTCGCTCAGTGACGGACGGGG
>NZ_JBHWIJ010000234.1:0-13753 GCF_042732255.1 Kitasatospora sp. NPDC059803
GTGCTGCCCGCACCCGGCCCCTGCCCCCGTTCCCCCCTCGGCGGCCCCCCACCGCCGGGTCCTGCGGCCCGCGCCGCCCGGTCAGTCCGTCGCGATGGCCGCGAGGACGTTCATCCGCCCGGCCCGGAAGGCCGGGACGAGGGCGGCGACCAGTCCGATCACCACCGAGGCGACCAGCGTCACCGCGAGCGTGGTGGTCGGGACGGAAAGCGTGGCCAGGCCCTGGTCGCGCAGCACCCGCTGGGCGGTGACGCCCCAGGCCAGCCCGAGCCCGGTGCCCAGGACCGCGCCGAACACCGAGATCACCACGGCCTCCAGCCGGATCATCCGGCGCAGCTGGCGGCGGGAGAGCCCGATCGCCCGCAGCAGGCCGATCTCCCTGGTCCGCTCGACCACCGACAGCGCCAGGGTGTTGACCACCCCGAGCACGGCGACCGTGATGGAGAGGCCGACCAGGCCGTAGATCAGGTAGAGCAGGGTGTTGACCTGGGACTGCACGACCTCCTTGTAGCCGGCCTGGTCCTTGATGGTCAGCTGCGGGTACTCCTTGAGCGCGCCCTCCAGGGCGGTCAGCGTCTTCGCGACGTCGGCTCCGGAGGAGGCCTTGGCGAAGAACGTCCAGACCGGCGGCTGCTCGTCGGCGGGCACGGCCCTGGCCATGGTGTCGAAGTCGACGAAGGAACCGTCGCCGAACAGCGAGCCCTTCGCGAACACGGCGCCCACCGGCAGCACCTGGGTGCGGCCCTTGCCGTAGGCGACGGTCACCTGGTCGCCGACCTTCAGGCCGTGGTCCTTCGCGAAGGCCTCACCGATCCCCAGCTCGCCCCGCCCGATCGCGTCCACCGAACCGGCGGTGACCGGGAGGTGGAAGTCGGTGCCGAAGAAGGCGGGCGGCGCGGCGGTGAGGTTGGTCTTCGCGCTCCGGCCGTCCGGCAGCTGGAGCTTGGGGTTGAAGAACTTCTGGGTGGTGACGTGGTCGATGCCCGGGATCCGGCGGACGGCGTCCAGCATCTCGGGGGTGATCGAGGTGCGGCCGCCCTGGACGATGTAGTCCGCGCCCACCGACCGGTCGATCTGCGCGTTGGCCGAGGTGACCGTCGAGGCGCTGAACACCGAGGAGCCGATCACCAGCGCCAGTCCGATCATCAGCGCGGCGGCGGTGGCCCCGGTGCGACGCGGGTTGCGCATCGCGTTGCGCTGGGCGAGCCGGCCGGACGGGCCGAACAGCGCCGGCAGCAGCGCGCCCAGCACCCGCACCACGGCGGTGGCCAGCAGCGGGCCGAGCACCACGAAGCCGATCAGGGTGAGCAGCACGCCGAGACCCAGGTACTGGCCGCCGGTGGCCGCCTTCTGCGCCTGCGCGGCCAGCACCAGCAGACCGCCGCCGCCCGCCGTCAGGACGAGGCCGACCACCGTGCGGACCAGGTTGGCACGGCCCTCGGCCGGCGTGCCGTGGTCGCGCAGGGCGGCCATCGGCGCGATCCGGCTCGCCCTGCGGGCCGGGACCCAGGCCGCCACCAGGGTCACCACGATGCCCAGGGCGTACCCGGCGAGGAACACCGTCGGACCGATCTTCAGGTCGCCCGCGTCGAGCTTCATGCCGATCGCGTTCATCAGCTTGATCAGGCCGACCGCGATGCCCAGACCGGCCGCGACCCCGAGGGTCGAGCCGAGCACGCCGAGGATCAGCGCCTCGACCAGGACCGAGCGGTTCACCTGCCGGCGGCTGCCGCCGATGGCGCGCAGCAGGCCGATCTCCCGGGTGCGCTGGGCGACCAGCATCGAGAAGGTGTTGATGATCAGGAAGCAGCCGACGAACGCCGAGATGAGCGAGAAGCCGAGCATCGCGTTCTTCATGAAGCCGAGGCCGCTGCCGATGCTCTTGGTGTTCTCGTCCTTCTGCTCGGCCGCGGTCTTGACCTGGTAGCCGGCGCCCAGCTCGGCCAGGGCGTCGGCCTTCAGCCGGTCGTTGCCGCGGCTGCCGTCGCCGAACGCCTCGACCGAGGTGTACGCCTGCTCGCCGAGCAGCACCTGCTGGGCGGTCGGGGTGTCCAGGAAGGCCAGCGCCGCACCGGGGTTGGTGGTGGTGAAGGAGGCGATGCCGGAGATCGTGAACTCGTGTCGGCCGTCGGCGTTGTCGACCCGGAGCTTGGCGCCGAGGCCGAGCCCGGCCTTCTTCGCGGTGTCCGCGTCCAGCACCAACTCGCCCGCGTTCCGCGGGACGTGGCCCTGGGTGAGGCGCACCGCGCTGCGCGGGGTCTCGGTCCAGTTGCCGACCAGGGTCGGCGCACCGGAGGTCGGGCCGACCAGCTTGTTGGTGGCCGGGTCGACCAGGGTCGCGTTCTCGACCATGACCTGGCCGACCGCCGACTTCACCCCCGGCACCGCGGCGAGCTGCTGTGCGGCCGCCACCGGGACGGTCCGCGGCTTGTCTGAGGCCTGCTGGTCGTCGTCCTCGGCCGGCTTGGGCGGCTGGACGGAGACGTCGGAGGCGGTCGCGGCGAACAGCTTGTCGAAGGTGCTGGTCGCGGTGTCGGAGAAGACCAGGGTGCCGGAGACGAACGCGACCGACAGCATCACGGCGATCAGGGAGAGCACCATGCGGCCCTTGTGGGCGAAGAAGCTCCGCAGAGCGGTCTTGAGCAGCATCTGTCCCGTCCCGCCCGCTCAGCTGGTCCGCTTGCCGTCGAAACGGCGCATGCGTTCGAGGACGGAGTCGGCGGTGGGCGCGTGCATCTCGTCGACGATCAAGCCGTCGGCGAGGAAGAGCACGCGGTCCGCGTAGCCCGCGGCGACCGGGTCGTGGGTCACCATCACGATGGTCTGGCCCAGTTCGTCGACCGAGCGGCGCAGGAAGGTGAGCACCTCGGCGCCGGCCCGGGAGTCCAGGTTGCCGGTGGGCTCGTCGCCGAAGATGATCTCGGGCCGGGCGGCCAGCGCCCGGGCCACCGCGACGCGCTGCTGCTGACCGCCGGAGAGCTGCGCCGGGCGGTGCTTGAGCCGGCCGGCCAGGCCGACGGTCTCCACCACCTGGTCCAGCCAGGCCTGGTCCGGCCGACGGCCGGCGATGTCCATCGGCAGCGTGATGTTCTCCAGCGCGGACAGCGTCGGGAGCAGGTTGAACGCCTGGAAGATGAAGCCGATCTTGTCCCGGCGCAGCCTGGTCAGCTGCTTGTCCTTGAGGCCGGTGATCTCGGTGTCGCCGATCCAGATCCGCCCGGCGCTGACCGTGTCCAGGCCGGCCAGGCAGTGCATCAGGGTCGACTTCCCGGAGCCCGACGGGCCCATGATCGCGGTGAAGCGGCCGCGCTGGATGTCGACGTCCACCGCGTCGAGCGCGGTGACCCTGGTCTCGCCCGCGCCGTACGCCTTGCTGACCCGGCGGGCCGCGGCGGCGACGGCGGGCGCGCCGTCGGGAAGCTGGGGGTCGTACACGGCTGTGGCTGCCGTCGTCACTGGAGTCTCCTAAGAAGTGGGCCCGACCGTCGACCCCGGCCGGCCCCTCCGTGCGCGGGCATGCCCCAGGACGCGGGCATGGCGCAGGAAGGGTCGTCGACCGGGAGTTGACCCCACCCACCGGGCCCGGCGGGCGCCGGCTCCCGGGAGAACCTCGCCCCTCGTCGGCACGAGCGGGGACGTCCACAACGTTATGAGCAACGGCGGGCACGCTCGTCATCCGCCGGAATGAAGCCGCCCGACCAAGGATCTACGGGGCGCGGCGCCCCTCCCCCTAAGGGGTGCCGCGGCCCGTCTCGGGGACGCCCCGTACGGGGTCCGGGCCCCGGTTCCTCAGCCGGTCAGCGCCGGTGCGGCCAGCCGCTCCAGGGCCTGCGCGAAACCCTCCACGACCGGGGCCAGCAGGGTGTCGGTCTCGCGCTCGACCAGGGTCGTCCCGTCCTCCCTGGTGGTGATGTGGCGGTCGAGCACGAACCAGCCCTGGGTGATGTGGCCGGCGCCCATCGAGCTGAGCACCGGGCGCAGCGCGTAGTCCACCGCCAGCACGTGCGCGGGCGAGCCGCCGGTGGCCAGCGGCAGGACGGCCTTGCCCGCCAGCGCGTACTGCGGGAGCACGTCCAGCAGGGCCTTCAACAGGCCCGAGTAGGCGGCCTTGTAGACGGGGGTGCCGATCACGACGCCGTCCGCCCGGGCGAACAGCTCGGTCACGGCGACGATCTCCGGGTGGTCGAAGTCGCCCGACAGCAGCGCGTGCGCGGGCAGGCTGCGCGCCTCGAACGGGACGACGTGGTGGCCGCGGGCCTCCAGCCCGGCGTCGACGTGGCGCAGCAGGCGGGTGGTGCGGGAGGTCGCGGACGGGGAGCCGGAAACGGACAGGACGGTGGCCATGGGGTTCACCTTTGGCTGGAGGCGGGGGCGGCGCGACGCGGCGCAGGAGGACCGCTGCGGGTCGGAGCCCGGGAAGGTGTTTCGACGTGCTCGACGCGTTCGACTTACTTCGACGTGCTCGACGCGTTCGACGCGTTCGGGGTGAGGTGCTCGGCGCGGGTGGGGGTGACGCCGAGGTGGTCCGGTGGGCGCGCTTCAGCCGCGACAGAGCGAACAGGCCACACCACGCCGCAGATCGACGTGCCGCCGACGCGTGAGTGCCCAACGCTGATCCATACCCGAAATGCAAACACGCTGCGTTCGAACCGGTCAAGAATCGTTTCGCCAGTTGAACGGCGGGTGACGTGACGCGTGGTGACCGGGCTCACGTCGACCCGGCGCCCGCGCCGCCCCGCCCCGTCCCGCCCCACCGTCGTACGGCCGCGCGGAAGTTGCGGCGGAACGATCCGACCCGTGCATCAAAACTGCTACAAGCGACCTGGTGAGTACCCCGGGGGGAGTCAGCACGAGCGGGGTCGGGCATCCTCGACGACATGAACACGTGGCAGGAGGGCCGCCCGGGAGGCGGCGGGAACCCGTACCGAGACGGGAACCCGTATGGGGGCGGCGGCAACGGCGACGCGTACGGGCGCGGCGGGGGCGGCGGGGCGGCCGAGCCGCCGCTGCCGTCGTCGATGAACCCGCGCGGGCCGGGTGCGCCCGCGCCACGACAGCCGGAGCCGTCCCGGCTCGGCGGCGTCCCGCCGCAGGGTCCGGGCGGGCAGCCCGGCGGCCGCCCCGGGGGGCCTGGTGGGCCTGGGGGCCCCGGTGGTCCTGGTGGTCCTGGTGGTCCTAACCGCCCCGGGGGTCCCGGACGGCCGGGTGGGCCCGGGGGCCCGGGCGGCGCCCAGCCGGGCGGTATACAGACCAAGCGGTGGCCGCGGCGCCGGATCGTCAAGTGGTCGGTCTTCGGCCTCCTGATCGCCGTCATGGTCACCGCCGTCTCGACCTGGTTCTGGGCCGACTCCAAGCTCAACCACGAGAACGTGCTCGCCGACTACCCCGGCCGCCCGCCGGCCGGCAAGGGCACCAACTGGCTGATCGTCGGCTCCGACAGCCGCCAGGGCCTCACCGACTCGGAACAGGACGACCTGCACACCGGTCACGACACCGAGGGCAAGCGCAGCGACTCGATGATGGTCCTGCACGTCGGGGACAACGGAAACACCCTGATGAGCATCCCGCGCGACTCCTGGGTGCCGATCCCCGAGTACAAGAGCAGCAGCGGCAAGACCCTCAAGGGCACCACCTCGAAGATCAACTCGGCCTTCGGCAACGGCGGCGGCCGCCTCCTCGTCCAGACCGTCGAGCTGAACACCGGCATCCGCATCGACCACTACGCCGAGATCGGCTTCGCCGGCTTCGTCGGCATCGTCGACTCCATCGGCGGCGTCGAGATGCACATCGACCAGGACCTCAAGGACAAGGACTCCGGCCTCGACCTCAAGGCCGGCGACCAGACCCTCAACGGCAAGCAGGCCCTCGCCTTCGTCCGCCAGCGCCACCAGATGGCCGACCAGGACCTCGGCCGGATGCGCAACCAGCAGAAGTTCCTCGGCGCCCTCGCCCACCAGGCCGCCTCCCCCGGCACCGTGCTGAACCCGTTCACCTTCTACCCGCTGGTCGACTCCGCCCTCGGCACCCTCATCGTCGACGACGACGCCGGCCTCACCGACCTCGGCTCGCTCTTCCTCGCCATGAAGGACGTCAACGGCGGCGGCGGCAAGACCCTGACCGTACCGATCGGCAACCCGGACTACCGGACCAAGACCGGGGAGTCGGCGGTGCTGTGGGACGCCGCCAAGTCCAAGCAGGTCTTCGACGCCTTCAAGAACGACACCGCGGTACCGGACATCAAGTAACGCCCTGTGACGTGAAGTAGCCGCGCCGCCACAATGGGTGGATGTCACTCGTCACCGCCCTCGTCTACCGCCGCCGCCACCGCCTCCTGGGCCGCCTGGTCCAGGAGGCGCTCGCGCTCTACGGCATGGAGGTGCCCGCCGCCTGCGAGATCGGGCCCGGGCTCGTCGTGTTCCACCGCGGCTTCGGCACGGTGCTCCACCCGTACACCACCCTCGGCGCCGGCGTGACGCTCTACAACGGGGTCACCATCGGCCGGGCCGACCCGTGGGTGCCGCAGGAACGGAGCGCCATGCGGCGGGTGGTGGTCCAGGACGGCGCGGTGCTGTGCGCGGGCGCCAAAGTGGTGTGCAAGGAGGGCGTGCTCACCGTCGGCGCCGGCACCGTCATCGGCGCCAACGCCGTGCTCACCCGCTCCACCGGGCCCGGCGAGATCTGGGCCGGCGCCCCCGCCCGCAAGGTCGGCCTGCGGGACGGGGCCCGGACGGCGGCCTGACCAGCCGACGGGAGCAGGCCCGTACCGCAGTCGCCTAGCCCGCCTGCGGGAGCAGGCCGGTGCCGCACTCGGGGAAGCGGACCAGCCACTCCCCCTCGCCGCCGGCAGCCTCGGTGGCGCCCGCGTAGCCGTAGTGGATCAGCCGCCCCTCGCCGCCCGCCAGCCAGCGGGCGCCGGTCAGGTGCACGGTCAGGGCCGCCGGGCGGTGCGGATCGGGCCGCTCCAGCACCAGTTCGTGCTCGGCCTCGCCCGGCCGGAAGGCCACCGCGGTCTCCGTGGTCGGCCGGCGCGGGCTGCCGCCCTCCCGGTACGTCCAGTACGCGGCCACCGTCACCGTGAGCGCGCCGTCCACCCCGCCGGTGCCCGGCCGCACGTACTCCTCGTCCGGCACCCAGCGCGAGTGGTGGCGGATCTCCTCCGGCCCCCAGCGCTCGTCCCAGCGCACCCAGTAGCCCGCCACCCGCTTGACCGTCATGACCTCGCAGGCGACCCGCACCGCGATCCGCGCCGGATTGACCGGCTCGCACGAGGCGAGCGAGACCACCGTCACCTGCTCGTACGTCACCGCGCCGTCGTCGGCGTCCTGTTCCATCGGTGAACCACCTTGCCGGAGTGTCGAGTTCGCCGCGGCTCCGACCGCGCACGGAGAGCCTAGAGCGACCGCGCCGGCGCACGCAGTGATTGCCCGGTTCCGGCCCGCCCGCCCACCCACCCGGCTACCCTGCCCCCGCACTCCGCCAGGCAGCCGAGCCTCGGGGCCGGTGAACCGCCGCTCGGTGCGGGCGCCGTCCGGCGCCTCGGCAGACCTAGCCGAGGTAGGGAATCGCCCTGTTCGCCAGGAAGTGCTGAAGCCGGAGGCGCTGAGTGTGGTGCATCGGCAGCCCTTCGATGTCGCCCGGCGCCACGAACCGGACGTCCGTGGACTCATCCGAGATCCGCAGTTCCCCGCCCGTGATGCGCGCGGTGAAGCAGACGTTGAACTGCTGCCGGACTTCGCCGTCCGAGTAGGCGATCACGTGCCGGGGGTCGGTGTACGTGCCAACCAGCCCAGTGATCTCGACGTCAAAGCCGGTCTCCTCGCGGACCTCCCGAACGGCCGTGCCCGGGAGCGACTCACCAAGGTCCATCGTTCCACCCGGCAACGCGTACAGCCCGTTGTCGGTGCGTCGTTGGAGGAGGATGCGCCCTTCGTCGTCCGTCACCACGGCGGACGCTGCCACTACCAGCCGATTCGGTTTGGGCGCGTCGGGATCGTCGTAGAACTCGGTCCGTGCCACGTGATCAGCTCTCCTCAACCGGTCGGGCGGTGCTCCACACTGCGTCGAAGCTCGCAGCATAGGTGTCGAACAGCGTCCCCAACCCGGTCCGGCGCAGGTGCCACACCGGGGCTCCGAAGGCATTGACTCCCCACACATGCGCGTTCACCAGCACCTGGTCGTCCGCCCGGTAGAGGCTGTTGTACAGCGTGGTTCCGTGGGTGCGGATCTCGATCCCCGGCGTGCCGAGCAGCGGGCGGTAGTGCAGGAGGGCAAGCCGGCATCGGGACTCGATACCGTGACCGAACTTCTCCTCCTCTCCGCGCCGACTGACGTTCCCGCTGTCGGCGTCGCCGAGTGCGATCCGAACCGCGCAACCATCGGCAGCGCGTTCCCGAAGCAGATCGTTCAGCCGGGGGTACGCCTCGTGGAGGAAGACAGCAGCGTAGACAAGCACGTCAATGCGTTCGGCGGCCTGCCCGAGCAGGCTCACGAAGACGGATACCGGCAGGTCGGCGCGCTGTTCGTAGAGCGCCACCAGTTCAGGGCTCATCGCCCTTGCGGCACGTGGCTGCCGCAGACTCGGCCACAGTGCGAACATGTCTTCCCCCAGCGCTTCGGCCGCCAGACGGGCCGTCGCCAACCTGGGCGTCCGGTTCTGATTGGCCCATCGCTCAACCGACTTGATGTCCACGCCGACCTTGCCCGCCAGAGCGGCGCACGTCCAACCAGCCGACGTCATAACGGCTTTCAGCCTCTCGTTCGGCATCTCGCCTGCCTCCCCGCAAAGCCGGACTCCTACAGGGACGTTGTACCGCCGGGTGTTGGAGGTCGGCACCGGAACCGGGTGGAATGCAGCGCTCCTGTCTCACCGGCTCGGTTCGGACAACGTCGTCACGGTGGAGGTGGACAAGACCAGCGCCGGCGACGCGCAGTGTCGTCTCTCGCGAGCCGAGTACTACCCGACGTCCGCGCACGGCCGGTTCGTCGGGTCGTCCGCCTTCATGCGGCGGCGTCGGCAGCGCGCCTCCCGGCCGAACAGCCTGGAGTACCTGTCCGGGCCATGGCCGGCGGACGGGACCGAGTCGACTACAGGTGTCTCCCCGGACGACGTTGGCAGTTGGCTGGCCATGTTCGCCGTTGGGGTGCAGGTGCCCGGGGTGTTCCCGCTGGTTGAGCGGTACGCCGATGGCACGTACACGTTGTGGCTGCACGACACGGCCATCACGTCGTGGGCCACCGTCGACTGGGAGCCTGGCCGGCACGACTACGAGGTGGTGCAGTCGGGCCCCCGGAGCCTCTGGGACGAGGTGGAGGAAGCCTGGCACTGGTGGTGCCGCCACGATCGACCCGGCTTCGACCGCTTCGGCCTCACCGTCACACCCGGTAGTCACACTGTGTGGCTCGACAGCCCAGAGAATCCGATACCGCTCCGAGGCTGACCGCCGTCCCGCCCGCCTCAAGCCCGGAACCGTACCGAGAACTGCCACCGCCCCGGGGTGGGAAGTCGACTGATCAGACTTCCGCGGCCGGGGCGGTGTGCGGTTTCGAACTGGTGAACCGGTGACTACTCGACGATGCCGGACTTGGCGATGGTGACCTTCGCCGAGGTGCGGCCGCTCTGCGAGCCGAGCTTCTCGACCGCCGTCACGACGTCCATGCCCTCGACGACCTCGCCGAAGACGACGTGCTTGCCGTCCAGCCAGTCGGTGACGATGGTGGTGATGAAGAACTGCGAGCCGTTGGTGTTGCGGCCGGCGTTGGCCATCGACAGCAGGCCCGGGCGGGTGTGCTTGGCCTGGAAGTTCTCGTCGGCGAACTTCTCGCCGTAGATGCTCTTGCCGCCGGTGCCGTTGTGGTTGGTGAAGTCACCGCCCTGCAGCATGAACTGCGGGATCACGCGGTGGAAGCCGGAGCCCTCGTAGCCGAAGCCGTTCTGGCCGGTCGCGAGCTCGCGGAAGTTGCGGGCGGTCTTGGGGACGACGTCGTCGTACAGCTTGAAGACGATGCGGCCCGACGGAACGCCGTCGATCTCGATGTCGAAGAAAACGTTGGAAGCCATGCAGGGATCATGGCACGACCCGTCGGCCGACGCGCGTCACCCCCGGTCCGGCGTCGGGTGGCGGTCCCGTGTTATCCGGCCGGTGCGAGGGCCGCGGAAGCTAACATCGGCGTCAGGTTCAAGCGGTCACGGCGACGGGGTGGGCGGCATGCGGATCGGTGAACTGGCCCGGCGGACGGGCGTGAGCGAGCGCTCGCTGCGCTACTACGAGCAGCAGGGCCTGCTGGCCGCCCGGCGGACCGACGGCGGGCACCGGGAGTACCCGGAGCCGGCGGTGGACCGGGTCGTGCTGATCCAGGAGCTGTTCGCGGCCGGGCTGCACAGCCGCACGATCTACAAGATCCTCCCCTGCATGCGCGACTCCGACGGCGGCCCGAACGAGGTCGCCACCCCGCTGCTGGTCGAGGAGCTGGCCTCCGAACGGGACCGGATCGACCGGATGGTCACCGACCTGCTCCGCTCCCGCGACGTGCTGGACGAGGTGATCGCGACCGCCTCCGGCCGGCCGCGGGCCGGGGCGGCGGAGGCCGACCCGGTGTAGCCGACGCGGTGTAGCCCCGGGCCCGGGGCTCAGGCCTTCAGCTTGCGCCAGACCGCCTCCAGGGCCGCGATGTCGCCCTCGTCGAGCCGGTCGGTGAAGACCGGCGCGAGGACGGCCCGCCGGGTGGCGTCGGCCTCGGCGAAGGCGGCGCGGCCCTGCCCGGTCAGTTCGATCCGCACCGACCGGGCGTCGGAGGCGGAGGGCGTGCGGGCCACCAGGCCGCGTGCGGCCAGGGCGTCGACCACCCGGGAGACCTGGCTGCGGCTGAGCATCGTCTTCGCGCCCAGGTCGGAGGCGGCGACCGGCTCCTGCTGCCCGTTGAGCCAGAGCATCACCTCGAACCAGGACAGCGACAGCCCGTGCACCCGGGTGAGCTCGCGGTCCACCTGGGCGGCGAGGGTGGTGCCGGCCCAGACCAGGCCGTAGAAGGCGTGGTCCCGCTCGGACAGCGGGCCCAGGGAGAGGTCGGCACGGTTCATGACGTTCATCGTACCGAGGTGCGTGCGCGTGCACGGATTCCGCGCACGCGCACGACCAGGGCCGCCGGGCAGGGCTAGAACGCCTGGTGGTCCGGCTCGCAGACCGTGCCGGGCGGCGGGATCTCACCGCTGACCAGGTACCGCTGCTCGCGGTTCCAGGCGCAGGCGCTCGGGTTGCCCAGCGCCGTGTGGCCGTAGCCGTGGACGGTCAGCAGGCGGCCGCGGGCGAGGGTGTCGGCCAGCGCGCGGGAGCCTTCGTAGGGCCAGGCCGGGTCGCCGGTGAGGGCCACGACCAGGATCGGCGCGGAGGTCGGCCGGTTCCACGGGCCGGTGTAGCGGTCCCGGGCGGCCTCGGCCGGCCAGGCGGCGCAGCGCTGGTTCTGCCAGACCAGGTACGGGCCGGTGGCGCCCGCACGGGCCCGGGCGAGGGCGGACAGCGCCGGGTAGGTGGTGTCGGCGGCCGGGTCGGCACCGGAGGCGGGCGGGTTGACGGTGTCGGCGCAGAGCGCCCCGAGGGTCTGCGCCTGCTTGGGCTGGCCGCCGGTCGGCAGCGGCGCCGAGGCGTCGGGGGCGGCGGTCCACAGCTGCTGGAGCAGTCCGCCCAGCGCCGGCCAGCCGGTGCCGGGGGCGTTCGGCACCGGGGTGGCGGCGTAGAGCATCGGCAGGACGGTGGAGGCGGTGGAGGCCTGGTCGAAGGTGACCGCCGCCGACGGGGTACCGAGCGTCACCGGCGTCCGGCCGAGCCGGTCGAGCAGTTCGGCGAACTTGGCGCGGGTGGCGTCCCGGTCCGCCGCCGCGAAAGCACAGGCGGTGGGGCCGGCGTCGGCGCACTGGTCGAGGAAGGCGTCCAGGGTGCGGGCGCCGGCGAGGTCGCTGCCGGTGCGCAGGAACGGCGGCAGGGCGCGCTGCTGCGGCGAGCGCCCGGTGGACCAGGCGACCGGGTCGGGGGCGCTGTCCAGCACCATCGCGCGCACCCGGGTCGGGAAGAGGTTGGCGTAGGTGGTGCCCAGGTAGCTGCCGTACGAGGTACCGAGGTAGCTCAGCCGGCGGTCGCCTACGGCGGCGCGCAGCAGGTCCAGGTCACGGGCCGTGTCGGCGGTGGACAGGTGGGCGAGCAGGCCGGTCCGCTCGTTGTCGGCGCACTGGCGGCCGAAGCGCGCGTACGTCGTCGCCCAGGCCGACTCCTGGGCGGCGCCGACCGGGTAGCCGGCCGGCAGCCCGGCGAGCAGGCCCTGCTCGGCCGCCGCGTCCGGGAAGCACTGCGGCAGGGTGGAGTCGCCGACGCCGCGCGGGTCGAAGCCGACCAGGTCGAACCGCTCCCGCACCTGCGCCGGGAGCATCCCGTACACGACGGGCAGCGCCTGGGTGCCGGGCACGCCCGGGCCGCCGGGGTTGAAGAACAGCGAGCCGATCCGGTGCGCCGGGTCGGTCGCGGGGTGCCGGATGACGGCCAGCTCGACGGTGCGCCCGGCCGGGTCGCGGTAGTCCATCGGCACCGTGGCGCGGGCGCAGTCGAAGTCCGGTACGCAGGACCGCCAGTCCAGCCGGGGCACCGGCGCCGCCGGGGCCGCCGCCGCCGAGGCGGCCGGGGCGAGACCGGCCAGCAGCAGCCCGGCGGCCGCGGCGGCACCGGTTCTGAGCGCGGAGGTGAGGCGGGGTCGGGGCATGGGGCAGGGCCTCCCGTTTCGGTGGACTGACGTGCAGTCACCAAGGTTCGGGGCAACCGCTGTCAGACCTCTCACACCCCACCGGAACCACTGTCATGCCGCTGTCACCACCGCCCCAGGCGACTCAGACGACTCAGGCGGGCTTGCGGGCCAGCAGGTAGGCCTGCGGGGTCGGCTGCACGCCCTCCTCCGGCTCGCGGAGCGTGCGGGAGGTGAGCCGCAAGCCGGCCGCGCGGACCAACTCCGCGATCCGGTCGGGCTGCTGGCGGCGGAAGTCCAGCGTCACCGGGTGGCCGAAGGGCTGGTCGATCCGCAGCGGCTCGTCCCCGACCTGGAAGGCGAGCAGCAGGTGGCCGCCCGGGGCGAGCACCCGCGCGAACTCGGCGAACACCTCCGGCAGGCGCTCCGCCGGGGTGTGGATGATCGAGTACCAGGCGACCGCGCCGGTCAACTCGCCGTCGCGCAGCGGGAGGTCGAACAGCGAACCCTCGGCGAAGTCCAGCCCGGGGTACGTCGCGCGGGCCAGCTCGACCATCCTCGGCGACAGGTCGATGCCGCGGACGTCGAGGCCGAGGCCGTGCAGGTGGTGCGTCACCCGGCCGGGGCCGCAGCCCAGTTCGGCCACCGGGCCGTCCGCGCGCCCGGTGCGGACCGACTCGGCGCGGACCAGATCGGCGAAGGCCGCGAGCACCGCCCGGGACAGCGGTTCGCCGGCCAGTTCGTCGCGGAAGCGGTCGGCGTAGTCGACGGCGATGGCGTCGTAGAACGACCTGGTCGTGGTGAGGAAGTCCGGCTCGGTCATGGTCCGGCACCCTACTCGTCACCGCCGGCTCTAGGACGTGGCCGGCTCCAACTCCCGCTCCGCCACCGCCTGGTCGCCGCTCGTCTCGCCGGTCGGGCGGAAGCCCAGGCCGGTGTAGAAGGCGGCGGGGGGCCCCCGGCGGGGGGGGTTAGTGTAGGGGGGGGGGGGGGCGCCCCGGCCGCGGGGGAGGGGGCCTCACAGGCTGAG
>NZ_JBHWIJ010000235.1:0-13732 GCF_042732255.1 Kitasatospora sp. NPDC059803
GAGCAGGACGCCGGCCAGGACCAGCGCCAGCCCGCATACCTGGCGCGCGCCGAGCCCCTCCCCCGCGAGGGGGGGGGGCCCGCCGCGCCCCGCGCGCGCGGGGGGGGGGGGCCCCAGCAGCTGCGCCATCGCCCCGGCCTCCAACAGGCAGAAGCGGTCGGCGAGTTCGCCGTACACCGGGGCGATCGCGGCGGTCCGGGAGACCAGGAAGACGGCGAAGCCGGCCTGGTCGAGCAGCGGCCCGTTGGCCTCGCTGTAGAGCGCCCGGTCCAGGGCCCGGGCCGAGCCCGGTGCGCCGTCGAGGGCGACCAGCGCCGGCCCGGCCGGGTCGACGTAGTAGGTGCCGGCCGGCAGGCCCGCCACCTTGCCGGGGGCGACGGCCAGGTAGGTCTGCACCGGGTACAGGCCGCCGGCCGAGCCGTAGGCGTACCGGGGCACGCCGTCCTCGTCCTGGCGGGCGAGCACGGTCAGCAGCGCGTGCAGGTCGGCCAGCCGCACGGGGGCGTCGGCGAAGCCGGTGGCGGCGCCGCGCAGGGCGGCGGCCCGGCGCAGGTCCAGGGTGTCGGTCGGCAGGGCGAAGGGCAGGACCTCGCGGCCCGCCAGGTCGGCGCGGCGGCCGGGCTGGCGCAGCCGCGCCTCCAGTCGGCGGACCCGCTCGGCGTCCAGGGCCGGGGCCGGCGCGGCGGCGGGCTGCGGCCGGGCGGCCTCGCGGACCACGAAGGCCGCGAGCCGGGCGCCGAGCCCGTTGCCCTCGACCAGCGCCGCCGCCTCCCGGACGCCGTCCATCCGGACCAGCGCCGACTCGATCTCGCCCAGCTCGATGCGCATGCCGCGCACCTTGACCTGGCAGTCCTCCCGGCCGAGGAACTCCAGCTCGCCGTCGGGCAGCAGCCGGGCGAGGTCGCCGGTGCGGTACAGGCGCTCCCCGGTGACCGGGTGGGTCGGGAACGCCCGGGCGGTGAGCTCGGGCGCGTTGCGGTACCCGACGGCCAGGCCCACGCCGGTGATGAACAGTGCGCCGGCGACGCCGACCGGGCGCGGCCGGAAGGCCTCGTCCAGGACGACCATGCCCTGGTTCCGCATCGGCCGCCCGTACGGGATGCTCGGGCGGCCCGGCTCGACCGCGCCGATCGGGTGCAGCACGGACCAGATCGACGCCTCGGTGGCGCCGCCCAGGCTGATCACCTCGGCCTTGGGCGACAGCGCGCGGACGTGGTCGGGCATGCCGACGGGGATCCAGTCGCCGCTGAGCATGACCAGGCGCAGCGACTCCAGGTCGGCGGCCGGGTTGCCGCCGGCGTACGCGAGCAGCATCTCCATCAGCGCGGGGACGGAGTTCCAGACGGTGACGCCGTGTTCGGCGACCAGCCGGGACCAGCGCGCGGGGTCGCGCTCCTCCCCGGGCCCGACGAGCACCAGCGCGGCGCCGGCGGCGAGGGTGCCGAACAGGTCGTAGACCGAGAGGTCGAAGCCGAGCGAGGAGAGGCCGAGGACGCGGTCGGCGGGGCCGACCCGGAAGCGGTCGTTGACGTCCACCACGGTGTTGAGCGCGCCGCGGTGGTCGATCATCACGCCCTTGGGGTCACCGGTGGAGCCCGAGGTGTAGATGACGTACGCGAGGTCCGCCGGGGTGGTGGGCACCGGGGCCGGCTCGGTGTCGGCCGGGGTGGCCAACGCCTGGTCGAAGCCCAGCAGGGTGACCCCGGCGGGCACCGCGCCGTCCGCGTCCCAGGACTCCCGGGCGAGCAGCGCGGTGGCGCCGGCGTGTTCGAGCGAGCGGGCGACGCGGGCGGCCGGCAGACCGGCGTCCAGCGGCAGGTAGGCGCCGCCGGCCCGGATCACGCCGATCGCGGCCGCGACCTGCTCCCAGCCCCGGTCGGCGCGCACGCCGACCAGGTCGCCGGGGCCGACGCCGGCGCCGCGCAGCGCGTGGGCCACGGCGGCGGAGGCGCGCTCCAGCTCGCCGTAGGTCACGGTGCCGGTGGCGGAGACCACGGCGGTCCGCCCGGGGGCGGTGCGTGCCTGGGCGAGGAACGGCTCGTGCAGCAGCCCGTCGGGCCGCGGGCCGTCCGTGGCGTTGAGCGCGCGGTAGGCCTCGGCGTGGGCGGCGGGCAGGGCGGCCAGGTACGGGTCCGTCCAGGCGTCGGGCCGCTCGGCGAGGGCGGTGAGCAGGCCGGTGTAGGCCTCGAACATCGCGTCGAGCAGGCCCTCGGGGAAGAGCTCCTCGACGGCGTCCCAGGTCAGCCGCAGCCGGCCCTCGTCCTCGGAGATCTGGTGGTCCAGCCAGACCTGGGGGGTCTGGGTGATGGTGTGGGCGACCTTGGCGCCGAGTTCCCGCAGGACCCGGCTGCCGCCGACCTCGCCGGCGCCGAGCTCGCTGGTGAAGACGACCGGCATGGCGGCGTCGGCCACCCCGCGCCGGCGGGCCAGGTCGCCGCCGACCCGTACGCCGCTGACCAGCTGGTGGTCCAGGTCCTCCCAGAGCCGGTCCTGGAGCCGGCGGGCCCGGTCGGCGAAGGAGCCGGCCGTGGCGCCGTCCACCTCGAAGAGGCTCAGCGCGGTGAAGTCGCCGACCATGGCGGCCAGGTCGGGGTGCTCGCCGACGCGGTTGAACAGGGTCAGGTTGAGGGTGAAGCGGTCGGCCGCCGCCCAGGTGCCGAGCACGGTGGCGTAGGCGGCCAGGGCGAGCGCCGAGGGCGTGACCCGGCCGGCGGCGGCCCGGCTCTTCAGCCGCTCCCACAGCTCGGCGGGCAGGTGCGCCTCGCGGCGGTGGAACCTGGTCTGCGTCAGCTCCTCGGGGCGCCGCGCCAGCGGCAGCGCGGGGGCGGGCGGCAGGGTCTCCAGGCGGCCGTGCCAGTAGTCGAGGTCGCGTTGCAGCGCGGGGCCCTCGCGGCGGGTCTGCTCGGCCAGCACGTAGTCGCGGAACGAGAGCTCCATCGGGCGCGGGTCGAGCGAGCCCTGGTAGATCGCCAGCAGCTCGCGCAGCAGGATCTGCACGCTGCCGCCGTCGGCGATCAGGGTGTCGATGCTCAGGTGCAGCCGGGCGTCGGTGCCCTCGGTCCGGCTGGCGTGCAGCTCGAACAGCGGCCAGGTATCGGCGGGCAGCACCTGGTGCGACATCCGGGCGCGGGTCCCGGCGAGGGCGTCGGCCCGCTCGGGCTCCGGCAGCCCGCGCAGGTCCTCGACGGCCAGCTGGTACGCGGGCACCTCGGGCAGGATGCGCTGGGTGCCGTCCTCGGCGAAGACCAGGCGCAGCGCGTCGTGCCGCCGCACCAGGGCCTGCCAGGCGTCCTGGAGGCGCTGCGGGTCGACGTCGGCGACGTCCACTTCGAGGTAGAGGTGGCAGGCGACGTCGCCGCCGACGGCGCCGCTGCGGCCGATCCAGTACGCGCGCTGCACGTCCGTCAGAGGGAAGGGCTCGTGGCGGCGGGCCTGGTCAGGCAGCAGCTCGACCGGTTCGGCGGGCGCCGTGGTGGCCCCGCCGGCGCCCAGCGTGTCCACGGCCCGGGCGAGGGCGGCGACGGTCGGCGAGTCGAACAGGGTGCGCAGCGGCAGCTGGACGTCCAGGTCGCGGCGGATCCCGGCGACCATCCGGGCGGCCAGCAGGGAGTGGCCGCCGAGCTCGAAGAAGTCCTCCTCGGTGCCGACCTCGTCGAGGGTCAGGGCCTCGCGCCAGATCGCGGCGATCCGCTCCTCGGTCGGCGTGGCGGGCGCGGTGCGGTCGCGGCCGGCGGCGGGGACGGTCTCGGGGGCGGGCAGCGCCGCGCGGTCGACCTTGCCGTTGCTCGTGAGCGGCAGCGCGTCGAGCGGGATGAACCGGGACGGGATCAGGAAGCCCGGCAGCTGCCCGGCCAGGGCGGCCCGCAGCTCGGCCGGGGCGGGCGGCGCGGCCGGGTCCTCGGGCACCAGGTAGGCGGCCAGCGCGGCCCGGGCGGTGCCCAGGCCGTAGGCGGTGACCACGCACTGGCGGATGCCGGGCAGCGCGGTGAGCGCGGCCTCCACCTCGCCGGTCTCGATCCGGAAGCCGCGGATCTTGACCTGGTGGTCGTTGCGCGAGAGGTACTGGAGGCGGCCGTCGGGCAGGGTGCGGACGAGGTCGCCGGTGCGGTACAGCCGGGCGGCGGACTCACGGCTTGCCGTCTCGGGGTCGGTCGCCTCGGGGCCGGCCGTCTCGGGGCCGGCCGACTCGGGGTCGGCGACGAAGCGTTCGTCGGTGAGCTGGGGCAGCCCGAGGTAGCCGGCCGTCACCCCGGCGCCGCCGATCAGGAGTTCGCCCGGCACGCCGACGGGCACCCGCCGCCCGTACGGGTCGAGGACGCGCACGGTGGTGCCGGCGATCGGGCCGCCGATGGTGACCAGGCCCTCGGCCGGGTCGACCTCGGCGGTGGTGGACCAGACGGTCGTCTCGGTCGGCCCGTACATGTTGCGGATCGGGCCGCCGAGGTGCTCGGCCAGCCGGCGCACCAGCTCGGCGTCGAGGGCCTCGCCGCCGAGCAGCAGCTGCCGCAGGCCGCGCAGGGCCTGCGGGTCGGCCTCGTCGAGCAGGGTGCGGGCCCGGGAGGGGGTGCACTGCAGGTGGGTGACGCCGTGGGCGCGCACCAGCGCCGTCAGCTCGGTGTCGGCCGCGACCGCGGGGGCGGCCGGGGCGGGGGCCGGTGCGGCGGCCGCGGTGCGGCGCAGCTCGGCCAGCCGGGGCAGGGCGGCCAGCGCGACGTCGGTGTCGACGCCGAAGTCGACCAGGCAGCCGATCTCGTCCACGCCGGCGGCGGCCAGCCGGTGCACCAGCGGCAGGCACTCCTCGGCGGTGCCGATCAGCGAGCCGTGGCCCAGGTAGCGGGCGCAGGCGTGGTCGAGCAGGGCCTCCTGGTCCTCCGCGGTGAAGTCGCTGCTGCGCACGTCCATGCCGAGGCTGCGGGCCAGGTTCTCGATCAGGCCGACCGAGCTGCGCAGGTAGTCGCGGAACGGCTGCCAGGCGTGCGCCCGGACGTCGGCGGCGTCCGCGCCGACGTAGCTGTGCAGCATCAGGGTCACGTGCGGGTCGCCCGGGTGGCCGGCCTCGTGCCAGGCCTCCCGGTAGAGGGCGATCTTCTCGCCGAGTTCCTCGACGCTCTGGCCCAGCAGGTGGGTCAGCAGCCGGGCGCCGACCCGGCCGGCCGTGCGGCAGGTCTCGGGGTTGCCCGAGGAGGTGAGCCAGTACGGCAGCTCGGCCTGGACGGGGCGGGGCAGCACCTGGACGTCGACGGTGCGGCCGCCGGGCCCCTCGAAGGGGAGCCGTTCGCCGCGCCACAGCCGGCGCACCTGCTCGATGCCGCTGACGGTGAGCGCCTGGCGGTCCTGGTAGGCGTCCTTGGCGAGGACGAAGTCGTCCGCGTGCCAGCCCGAGGCGAAGGAGAGCCCGACCCGGCCGCCGGACAGGTTGTCGACGACCGACCACTCCTCGGCGACCCGGACGGGGTGGTGCAGCGGCAGCACCACGCTGCCGGCCCGGATCCCGATCCGCTCGGTGGCCTGGGCGATCGCGGCGGCCAGCACCGACGGGGCCGGGAACGGCCCGCCGAAGGCGTGGAAGTGCCGCTCGGGCAGCCAGACGGCGGAGAAGCCGTTGGTGTCGGCGAAGCGGGCGCCGTCCAGCAGCAGCCGGTACTGGTCGGGGCCGGGCTCGGCGCCGGCGGTGTCGCTGGCGAAGTAGAAGAGGCTGAACTCGGGGACGGCCGGGGCGGCCGGGGCGTCCTGCGAGGCCGCGGCGTTCCGAGTGGAGGGGGCCGGTGCGGGGGCCGCCGCCGTGCCGGGGTCGGGGTTGACCACGACGCGGTGGCCCCGGCTGAGCGTCCAGAGCAGTTCCAGGACGGAGATGTCGAAGGAGACGCTGGTGACGGCCAGCCAGGTGGCGGGCTCCCCGTCGTCCGCCAGTACGCGGTCCATCGCCGCCAGGAAGGCGGTGAGGTTGCGGCGCAGCACGACGACGCCCTTGGGGCGGCCGGTCGAGCCGGAGGTGTGGATGACGTACGCGGGGGCGTCCGGGTCCACGGACACGGATACGGGTGCTGCTGCAGAGGACTCGGCCGGGGCGTCGAGGTCGAGCAGCGGGGCGCCGGCGGGCGCGGCGTCCCGGGTCGCGGCGTGCACCACGACCACGGCGGGCTCGGCGTCCTCGACCACGTGGCGCAGCCGGGCCGCCGGGTAGTCCGGGTCGAGCGGCAGGTAGGCGGCGCCGGCCCGGAGCACGGCGAGCATGGCGGCGGGCAGGTCGGTGCCGCGGCGCAGGCACAGGCCGACCCGGTCGCCGGGGCGCACCCCGGCGGCCTGGAGCCTGGCGAGCAACTCGTCGACCCGGGCGTCCAGTCGGGCGAAGGTGAGGGCCTGGTCCGGGCGGCCGCCGGGCAGCACGGCCTCGGCGTCCGGGCGGGTGCGCACGGCCTCGGCGAAGGCCGTCACGACGTCCGGCGCGTCCTCGGGCAGCGCCGGGCCGTCGCCGGCCGAGGCCAGCAGGGCCTGCTCGACGGGGGTGAGCGCGAGCAGGTCGGAGAGCCGCAGGCCGGGGTCGGCGGCGCCGCGGGCGAGCACCCGCTGGAGGGCCTCGGTCAGCGTGCGCACGGTGTCGTCGTCGAACAGGTCGCCGCTGAACTCGCAGACGCCTGCCGTGAGTTCGCCGTCGCGGGCGAGTTCCAGGCTCAGGTCGGTGCGACAGAGGCCGTTGTCCAGCTCGACGAGCTCGACGGTGACGCCGGGCAGGGCGATGTCGGGGGCGGGGACGTTGCGGTAGCCGAACTGCACCTGGTAGAGCGGGGCGTGGCTGAGGTCGCGGTCCGGGCGCAGCTCGCGGACCAGGCGCTCGAAGGGCACCTGGGTGTGGGCCAGCGCGCCGAGCGAGGTCTCCCGCACCCGGTCGAGCAGTTCGCCGAAGGTCGGGTCGCCGGAGAGGTCCGAGCGCAGCACCAGGCTGTTGACGAACATGCCGACGAGTCCGGCGAGTTCGGGCCGGTCGCGGCCCGCGGTGGGCACGCCGACGACGACGTCCTGCTGGCCGGAGTGGCGCATCAGGACGGCCTGCCAGGCGGCCAGCGTGACCATGAACGGGGTGGCCCGGGCCGCCCGGGCCGCGGCCTCCACGGCCTCGGTGGTGGCGGCGTCCAGGGTGAAGTGCACCCGGCCGCCCCGGTGGCTGGGCACGGCCGGCCGGGGCCGGTCGGTGGTCAGCTCCAGGACGTGCGGGGCGCCCTCCAGCCGCTCGCGCCAGTAGCCGAGCGGCTCGGCCAGCGCGGTGTCGGTGAGTTCGCGGCGCTGCCACTGCGCCCAGTCGGCGTACTGCACGGCGAGTGGCTCGGGGGCCGGGCCGCCCTCGCGGAAGGCCCGGTAGCGGGCGCAGAGCTCCTCCACCAGCACCGCGCGGGACCAGGCGTCGCCGACCAGGTGGTGGTTGACCACGACCAGCAGGGCGTGCTCGGGCGCGGAGCGGATCAGCAGGGCGCGCAGCAGCGGGCCGTGCTCCAGGTCGAACGGCAGGGCCGCCTCCCGCTCGGCCAGCGCGCGCTCCTCGGCCTCGCTCCAGCCGGCTTCGCCGTCGGCCGGCTCGGCCACCCGCAGCACCGGGGCGGTGCGCTCCAGCACCCGCTGCACCGGGCCGTCCTGGCCGGCGGCGACGACGGTGCGCAGCGCCTCGTGCCGCTCCACCAGGCCGTCCAACGCGGCCTCCAGCGCGGCGACGTCCAGCGGGCCGCTCAGGCGCAGGCCCACGTACTCGTTGAACACCCCGAGCCCGGGGGTGAGCTGCTCCAGGAACCAGAGCCGCTCCTGGCCGAAGGACAGCGGCGCCGGCAGCGCCGGGTCGCGCGGGGGCACGGCCGGGGCCGGGGCGGCGGGGCCGGCCGTGGCGGCCGGGGTGGTGCCTGCGCGGCCCCGGGCGCGCGCCTCGAAGGCGGCGCGCTGCTCGGGGGTGAGCCGGGCGAGGCGGTCCTCGCGGCGGCCTGCGGGGTTGGTCACTGGTTCTCCAGGTCGGCGAGGATGCGGTCTTCGATCTCGGTGGCGAGGTCGGCGACGCGGCCGCCCTCGAAGAAGACCCGGGCGGGGACGTCGACCTCGAACTCGGCCCGCAGCCGGGCCGCGATCTGGGCGGCCAGCAGCGAGTGGCCGCCGAGCTCCAGGAAGTCGTCGTCCACCCCGACCCGGTCGAGGCCGAGCAGTTCGGCGTAGATCTCGGCCAGGCGCTCCTCGGTCGGGGTGGCCGGGGCGGTGTACGGCGTGGCGAGCTCGGGGCGGGGCAGGGCCGCCGTCCGGGGGGCCTCGGCGGCCGGGGCGGCGGAGGTGCGCAGCGTGCCGTCCGCGATCGCGGCGCCGGCCCGGGCCACCACGGCCCGTCCGGGCGGGCCCTCCAGCAGGGCGGCGAAGGCGCGGGCGCCCTGCTCGGGGGTGAGCGCGCCGGCCAGCATGTCGGCCTGGAAGGTCCGCAGGGCCTCGGGGACCTCGGCCCGGCTGGCCATGCCGACGCCGGCCCACATGTCCCAGTCGACGGCCACCGCGTGGCGCTCGCCGCGCGCGGCCTCGGCCTCCGCGACGGCGGCGAGGTAGGCGTTGGCGGCCGCGTAGTCGGCCTGGCCGTAGGTCGGGATCAGGGTGGCGAGCGAGGAGCAGAGCACCAGCACCTCGGCCTCCCCGGGCCGCAGCGCGGTGAGCAGGTGGCGCAGGCCGGCGGTCTTGGGGGCGAGGACCGTGCGCATGCTGTCGTCGGAGCGCAGCTCGACGGAGCCGCCGCCGGGCACGCCGGCCGCGTGGACGACGCCGTCGATCCGGCCGAAGGCCGCACGGGCCTGCTCCAGCGCCCGGTCCAGCGCTGCGGCGTCGGTGACGTCGGCCTGGACGGCCAGCACCTCGGCGCCGCTCTCGCGCACCGCGGCGAGCGCGGCCTCGTCGGCGGCGCCGCGGCCGAGCAGGACGAGCCGGGCGGCGCCGGCCCGGGCCAGGGCCCGGGCGAGGGTCAGGCCGATCCCGCCGAGGCCGCCGGTGAGCAGCCAGGTGCTGCCGGCGCGCACCCGGGCCGGGGCGGTCGGGACGGGGCGCTCGGCGGGCTCGACGGTGCGGGTGAGCAGGGCGCCCTCGCGCAGGGCGAGCAGCCGGGCCGGGCCGGTGAGCACGGCGCGCACCACCGCGTCGGCGGCGGCCTCGTCGAGCGGGGTGCCGACGGCGAGGTCGACCTGGGTGCAGCGCAGGTTGCGGTACTCCTCGCCGAGCACCTGGACCGGGCCGCTGAGCAGGGCGGCGGCGGGCCGGGGCTGCTCGCCGGGGGCGGCCGGGAAGGCCCCGGCGGTCACGACGCCGAGCCGGACCTCGTTCAGCACGCTCTCGGCGGACATCGCCCGGGCGAGGTGGACCAGGCCGAAGTAGCCGGCGGTCTCGTCCGGCGTCTCGTCCAGGCCCCAGGCGTACAGGACGGCGGTGGGCGTGCGGACCAGGCCGCGCAGGTCGGCCAGCAGCTTCGCGTACTGGGCCGGGTCGGCGGGGTCGAGCTCGTAGACGCCGCGGCGCACCCGGCGGTAGGCCGGGCCGGGCTGGACGGTGGTGACGATCTGGCCGCGCGCCGTCAGCAGCTCGACCAGGGGCTGGGCAGCGCCGGCCCGGTCCAGCAGGACCAGCCAGGTCTGGCGGCGGCCGGCCAGCGGGTCGTCCCCGGCGGCCTCGGCGAGCGGGCGCCAGTTGACGGTCGCGTGGACGGCGTCGAGGTCCGCGGCGGGCAGCGCGGTGGCGGGCGCCCGGCCGGGGACGGCGGGCTCGATCCAGTGCGGGAGCCGCTCGAAGGGGTAGCCGGGCAGGTCGGCGGGGCGGGCGTCGGCGTCGACGGGCTCCCAGTCGACGGCGGCGCCGTGCGCCCACAGGCTGCCGAGGGCGAGGACGGCGCTGCCGGGCTCGTCCTCGGCGCCGCGGCGCCCGCGGGTGGGCAGCGGCGGCAGGGCGAGCCGCGGCCCGGCGCTGCCCTCGGCGGCCGCGCGGGCCAGGTCGGTCAGGACGCTGCCGGGGCCGGTCTCCACCAGCACCATCCGCTCGTCGAGCGCCGCCAGGCGGGTCAGCCCGTCGTGGAAGCGCACCGGGGAGAGCATCTGGCGCACCCAGTAGCCGGGGTCGGTGGCCTGCTCCGGGGTGATCCAGTCGCCGGTGAGGTTGGACAGGAACGGCACGGTGGGCTCGTGCAGCGTGACCTTGGCGAGCTCGGCCGCGAACTGCTCGGCGGCGGGCGCGCACAGGGCGCTGTGGAACGCCCGCTCCACCGGCAGGCGCAGGGCGCGCAGGCCCCGCTCGCCCAGCTCGGCGGCGGCCCGCTCGACGGCCTCGGCGGTGCCGGACAGCACCGAGGCGCCCGGTCCGTTGACGGCGGCGAGGTCCAGGCCGTGCGCGGCGGCGAGGTCGGCCGCGGCCGCCTCGTCCAGCGGGACGGCCAGCATCGCGCCGGGCGCGGTCTGCTCCATCAGCCGGCCGCGGGCGGCGACCAGGGCGAGCGCCTCGGGCAGGTCGAGGACGCCGGAGAGCAGCGCCGCGGTGTACTCGCCGAGGCTGTGGCCCAGCAGCGCCGCCGGGCGCACGCCCCAGTGCCGCCACAGCGCGGCCGTGGCGTGGCCGACCGCCAGGACGGCGGGCTGGGTGACGGAGCTGCGGCGCAGCAGGTCGGCGTCGCCGCCGCGCAGCAGCTCGACCAGGTCGAGGCCCAGGTGCGGGCGCAGCAGGTCGGCGGCCTCGTCCAGGGCGGCGCGGAACACCGGGTGCGCCCGGTGCAGGCCCAGGGCCATGCCCGGGTACTGGGCGCCCTGGCCGGGCAGCAGGAAGGCGACGGGGGCGGCGCCCTGCCCGGCGCGGGCCCGGACCGACTCCCGGCGGCCGGCGCCGCGCAGCGCGGCCACGGCGGCGGCGGTGTCGTCGGCGACCACGACGCGGCGCTGGACCAGCTGGCGCCGGCCGGTGCGCAGGGTGCGGGCGACGTCGGCCAGCGGGCGGTCCGGGTGGGCGGCGAGGTCGTCGGCGAGCCGTTCGGCGGCGGCGTCCAGCGCGGCGGCGGTGCGGGCCGACAGCGGCAGGGCGACGGGGACGGCGCCCGGCGCGGCGGCCTCGCGCGGGGCCGGCTCGGGGGCCTGCTCCAGGATCACGTGCGCGTTGGTGCCGCCGATGCCGAAGGCGCTGACGGCGGCCCGGCGCGGGCCGTCGGCGACCGGCCAGTCGGTGAGGCCGGCCGGGACGAAGAACGGGCTGTCGGCGAGGCCGAGTTCGGGGTTGACGGCCTCGGCGTGCAGGCTCGCCGGGATGCGGCCGCCGCGCACCGTCAGGATGGCCTTGATCAGGCCGGTGACGCCGGCGGCGGTGTCCAGGTGGCCGAGGTTGGACTTGACCGAGCCCAGGCCGCACCAGCCGGTGGCGGACCTGTCGTCGGCGTCCTGCTCGGCGCGGAAGGCGGCGGTGAGCGCCTCGACCTCGATCGGGTCGCCGATCGGGGTGCCGGTGCCGTGCGCCTCGACGTAGCCGATGCTGTCCGGGGCGACGCCCGCGACGGACAGCGCCTCGCGGATCACGGCGGTCTGGCCGGCGACCCCCGGGGCGGTGTAACCCGCCTTGTTCGCACCGTCGTTGTTGACGGCCGAGCCGAGGATGACGGCGTGCACCCGGTCGCCGTCGGCGAGCGCGTCGGCGAGGCGCTTGAGCACCACGACGCCCGCGCCGTTGCCGAAGACCGTTCCGGCCGCCTCGGCGCCGAAGGGCCGGCAGTGCCCGTCCGGGGACTCGATGCCGCCGGGCACCGGCAGGTAGCCGGAGCGGTGCGGCACGGTGACGGTGACGCCGCCGGCGAGCGCGAGGTCGCACTCCTCGGACAGCAGGCTCTGCACCGCGAGGTGCACGGCGACCAGCGAGGTCGAGCAGGCGGTCTGCACGCTGACCGCCGGGCCGCGCAGGTTGAGCTTGTACGCGGCGCGGGGGGCCAGCTGGTCGGGCTGGTTGCCCTGGAAGAGCATCGGCACGCCGAGGGAGTCCCGCAGGTCGGTGCGCGGCAGCAGGTTGTGGATCAGGTAGGTGCTCAGCAGCGACCCGGCGTAGACCGCGATCGGCCCGGGCGCCCGGTCGGGGTCGCAGCCGGCGTCCTCCAGCGCCTCCCAGGCGCATTCGAGGAAGATCCGCTGCTGCGGGTCGATGACCGAGGCCTCCAGCGCGTTGTAGCCGAACAGCTGGGAGTCGAAGCCGGCGACGTCCGCCAGCACGCCCTTGGCGGCCACGTACCCGGGCCTGCCGGCCTCGCCGTCCGGCACCCCGGCGGCCCGCAGCTCCTCGGGGCCGAACCGGCTGATCGCCTCGGTGCCGGAGGCCAGCAGCTCCCACAGCGCGTCGACGGAATCGGCTCCGGGGAAGCGGCCCGCGAGGCCGACGACGGCGACCCGGCCGTCGGTCTCGGCCTCGTCGGGAATGACCGGCTGTGCGTTCAAGGTGTTCTCCGTGGGTGAGGTGGGCTCCGCGCGCGGCGGGGCGGGCAGGACCGGGTACGCGGCCGGGGCTCAGACCGCCATGGGGTTCAGGGCTGCCGTGGGGATCAGGGCCGCCGGGCGGCTCAGACCGCCATGAGGTAGCGCTGGAAACGGGGCATCAGGAACTCCAGGGCCCGGACCTCGACGGGCGTCAGCTCCGGGTGCCAGACGTCCCAGAGCAGGACGGCGCGCTGCTGGGTGCCCTTGTTCCAGGCCTCGTGGATGAAGCTGTCGTCGAAGAGGATCACCTTGCCCTCCTCCCAGCCCCGCTCGTCGTCGCCGACCTTGATGGCGCAGCCGGGCGGCACGATCAGCGGCAGGTGCGCGGTCAGCAGCAGGTTCACGCCGCCGGTGTGCGGGGTGATGTGCACGCCGGGGTTGAGGATGGTGAACATGCCGTCGCGCGGCCCGTGCGGGCTCGCCGAGACGGCGGCGTGGGTCTCGGGGCAGCGCTCCAGGACCTCGTCGCGCCAGCTGCCGTTGCGGTACAGCTGGTAGGTGTCCCAGCCCTGCCAGCCGAGCTCCTTGGTGTACAGGTCCTCGTACGGGGCGAAGCGGGCCTGCTCGGCGCGCAGCTCCAGGAACTCGGCCTTGATCCGGTCGTACGCCTCCTCCAGCCGGGCCACCCAGGGCAGTTCGGCGGTGTCGTGCCAGGGCAGGGCGCTGATCCCGGGGAAGAACAGCCGGGTCGGCTCCTGGTCGTCGTGCAGGTACTCCGGGGCCTGCTCGCCGGTGAGGATGCGCAGGCACTCCTCGACCCGCTCCAGCCCCTCGGTGCCGAGGATGCCGTGCAGCTCCGTCATCACGCCCTGAACGTCCATGTCAGTCCCTCCCTGTCGGTGCGGTCCGGGTCGTCGGCCCGGCCGGTGTGTGCTGGTCGGCGGCCGGGCCCTCGGCCCGGTCCCGGGCCTCGCGGCGGGCCTTGGCGCGGGCCCGGACGGCGCTCTGGCGGCGTTCGCCGCGCGGCTCGGCGGTCTCGGCGGCGGCCCGGCCGTCCGGGGCGGCGCCCTCGGTGAGGCCGGCCGCGAACTCGGCGATGGTGGGCCGGCCGAAGATGTCCACCAGCCGGACCGGCCGCTCCAGGCGGCGGGCCAGCTCCAGCTGGAGCCGGGCGGCCAGCAGCGAGTCGCCGCCGGCCTCGAAGAAGTTGGTGTGCCGGCCGACCGGGCCGCCGCCCAGCAGCCGGCGCCAGGCGTCGGCGACGAGCTGCTCGACCCCCGCCAGCGGGGCGGCGTCGGCGGGCC
>NZ_JBHWIJ010000236.1:0-13706 GCF_042732255.1 Kitasatospora sp. NPDC059803
GGACGCCGCCGAACAATCATTCACAGAGAACCCCCATCCGGGAAACCGGATGGGGGTTCTCTGCATTTCCAGACAATCTCAACAATCCGCTCGGGCTATGTCCACCCGCAGGTGGTGCTAGGACCACCTCGCAATTGGGGTGGCATGGCCAGTGCCTGGAGCGGGTCGTTCGTGAACACTTGTGGAGGACGATCGAGACCGGCATCAGGAGCTTCGGTGGCAACAGCGAGTCGAACGAGCGGCGCGACGGTGCGCGCGCAGACCGAGGCGGCCGTCGCCTCGGGCGGCCAGGGGCTGGCGCGGCTGGCTCTCCTGGTGGTGGGCGCGGTGCCGGGGCTGGTGCTGCCGGTGGGGGCGGCGATGGCGGCGGGTGGGGTCACGGCCTCGGTCTTCCAGGATTCCTACTACCCGGTGGTCCTGTTCGGCCTCGCGGTGGCGGCCGTCGCCGGCGCCCTGGTGGCGGCTCTGTTCGTGCGCCGCACGGCGAGCCGGACGCGCCAGCAGCTGGAGCGCTGGTACGGCATCCGCCTGCCGGCCGTGTACCAGCCACGGCCCGCGTTGGAGCTGGACGAACGCGGGCACTGGTGGACGGGCTACTCGTACCACCGCTCCCGGATGGTCGCGAAGTACGCGCAACTGCTGCACTGGGGCGCCCGGGACCGGACGACCCGGTCGGAGGTGGCCTGGCTGGCCATCAGCCCCGCCCTGGTGGTGGCGCTGGCGGGCCCGGTGACCGTCCTGATGGTGCTGGGCGTGGCCTGCATCCTGACGCCGCTGTCTGTGGACGGGTTCGGGCCGGTGCCCGCACGCCTGGTGTCGGTCCTGCTGAGCGCCGTGCTCGGGCTCGGCATGGTGGCGGTCGGGGTGCTCGTGGCGCCGTACGCGGTGCGGGGGTACGCCGAGGCGGCCCGCCGGGTGCTGGACCAGGACGGCCGGGCGACGCACGCCCAGCTGACCAGGCGGGTGGCCGAGCTGACCGAGACCAGGGCGGACGCGGTCGGCGACCAGGCGGCGGAGCTGCGGCGGATCGAGCGGGACCTGCACGACGGCGCGCAGGCGCGACTGGTCGCGATAGGGATGACGCTGGGCACGATCGAGCACCTGATGGACACCGACCAGGCGGCCGCCCGGGAACTGCTCTCCGAGGCGCGGCAGTCCTCGGCCCGGGCGCTCCAGGAGCTGCGGGACCTGGTCCGCGGCATTCACCCGCCGGTGCTCGCCGAGCGTGGACTGGGCGACGCCGTGCGCGCCTTGGCGCTGGACAGCGCCCTGCCGACCGAGGTGTGCGTGAGCCTGCCGGACCGTCCGCCGGCGCCGGTGGAGGCGGCGGCCTACTTCAGCATCTGCGAGCTGCTGGCCAATGCGGCCAAGCACTCCGGGGCGGAGCAGGTGTGGGTGGACATCCTGTACCGGGCCGGGCTCCTGCGGATCACGGTGACGGACGACGGGGTGGGCGTGGCGGATCCGTCCCGGGGCACCGGCCTGCGCGGGATCGAGCGGCGATTGGGTACCTTCGACGGTGTCCTCGCCATCGACAGCACGTCGGGCGGTCCGACCACCATCACCTTGGAGCTGCCGTGCGAGTTGTCCTCGCCGAGGACCTCTACCTCCTTCGCGAAGGCCTGATCCGACTGCTGGAGGCGCACGGTTTCACCATCGCCGCGGCCGTGGAGACGGGCCCCGAACTGCTGGAGGCGTTGCTGACCCACCGGCCGGACGTGGCCGTGGTCGACGTCCGGCTGCCCCCGACGCTCACCGACGAGGGGCTGCAGGCGGCGCTGAAGGCCCGCAAGGAGATCCAGGGCTTGCCGGTGCTGGTGCTGTCGCAGCACGTTCAGCAGCTGTACGCGCGCGAGCTGCTGGCCGACGGCACCGGCGGGATCGGATACCTGCTGAAGGACCGGGTGTTCAACGCCGACCAGTTCATCGACGCGGTCCGCCGGGTGGCGGCCGGCGGAACGGCGATGGACCCGGACGTGATCGCGAAGCTGATGCAGATCACCTCGCGTCGGCCCGGCCCGTTGCTGCGGCTGTCCCCGCGCGAGCGCGAGGTGCTGGAGCTGATGGCCGAGGGCTGCTCCAACTCGGCGATCGCCGCCCGCCTGGCGGTCAGCGACGGAGCGGTGGCCAAGCACATCGCCAACATCTTCACCAAGCTCGAACTGGCCCCCGCCGAGGACGCCAACCGCCGGGTGCTCGCGGTGCTGACCTACCTCAACGGAACGGCCGGGCCGAAGGGCTGACGATCCGCCCGGTCCACGGCGGGCGGGTCGTCAGCCCCGGACGGTGACACGCCAGGCTGCGGAAACGCTGAAACAGGTGTACGAGTAAACTCCGGTGGGCCGAGCCCGGAGGTCGCTCAGCCGTCCGGCGCCCCGACAAGCGGGAACCGGCAGCCGAGGCAGCGTACGGCAGCAGCCGACATCCAGGGGTTGATAGACGTAATGGCACGCCCAACGCTCACCAAGGCCCATCGGGGCCTGCTCGGCCTGGTCGCGGCCGGCGCCTGCATCATCTCGGGCATCGGCTTCGCGGGCTCGTACAACGCGGTGCGCGAACTGGCCCAGGAGAAGGGCTTCGGGGCCTTCTCCTACGCCTTCCCGATCGGCGTCGACGCCGGCATCGTCGTGCTCCTCTCGCTCGACCTGGTACTGACCTGGCTGCGGATTCCCTTCCCGATGCTGCGGCAGACCGCCTGGGTGCTGACCGTCGCCACCATCGCCTTCAACGCGGCCGCCTCCTGGGGCGATCCGCTCGGCATGGGGATGCACGCCGTCATCCCGGTGCTCTTCGTGGTCGTGGTCGAGGCCTCCCGGCACGCGGTCGGCCGGATCGCGGCGATCACGGTCGACCGGCACATGGACTCGGTCCGGATGATGCGCTGGCTGCTCTCCCCGGTGCCGACCTTCAAGCTCTGGCGCCGGATGAAGCTCTGGGAGCTGCGCTCCTACGACGAGGTCGTCCGGCTGGAGCAGAACCGCCTGGTCTACCGGGCGCAGCTGCGTTTCCGGTACGGCCGCGGCTGGCGCCGCTCGGCGCCGATCCAGGCCCTGCTGCCGCTCAAGCTGGCCAAGTACGGGGTGCCGCTGGACCCGGCGCTGTTCGACCGTCTGGACGAGGAGGCGCGCGAGCGCGAGGCCCGGGAGGCTTTGGCGGAGAAGGAGGCGCTGGAGCTCCAGCGGCAGGACGGCCGTGCCGCCACGGCCATCGCCCCGGCCGAGGCCGCCGCCCCCGCGGCTCCCGTCGCCGCCGCCCCCGCTTCGGCCCGCCCGGAGCCGGCCCGGCAGGCGCAGCAGATACCGCAGGTCCAGCCTCAATCCCAGGCCCAGGCTCAGACCCACGTCCAGCCCCAATCCCAGGCCCAGGCTCAGACCCACGTCCAGCCCCAGCCCCAGCCCGAACCGGCCGCGGCCCCGGCTCCGGTCGCCGTCGCGCCGATGTCCGCCGAGGTGGCCGCGCCGATGCTGGCGAAGCTGGCAGCCGTCCGGCTGCGTGCCGCGCAGGAGCCGAACGGCGTGGCGGAGGAAGCCCCGCAGCCGCACCGCGAGGAGCTGAACGTGTGGACCGAGCGCCCGGTGCGCACCACGGGCCACCCGTCCGACGCCGCCCCCGGCGGGCGGGTGCCGGGCCAGGCCTCGCCGTGGTTCAAGCCCCCGCGTCCGGTCGCCGAGGAGCCGGTCCTCCCGCAGCAGCCCCAGGCCCAGGTCGCCCAGGAGGCGGGGTTCGCCGCCGAGCCGCAGCCCCGTCACCTGGGGCAGCCCCTTCCGGCTGGGCAGCCCGCTCCGGCCGAGCAGCCCGTCCACGGCGAGCAGTTCGTTGCGGCCGAGCAGCCACCCGTCCACGACGAGGAGTCCGCGCCGCGCTCGGCCCCGTCCCGGCTGGATCCGGACCTGGCCTATGACGCGCTGGTCAGCTACATGGACAACCACGAGCACCAGCCCGACCCGCAGCGCCTCGCCGAGTGGCTGACCAAGCAGTACGGCGTCACCGGCAACCGTCCGGACGGCTCGGTCCACCCCAAGGACGTCGCCGAGCTCTACCCGCAGCTGCGCGACCGCTACGCCGCCGCCGGGAGGGACTGACCAGGGCCGCCTCGGCCGGACGCCCCGTGGAACGTTCCTCCGTCGAACGCTTCTCCGTCCACCGCTCGGTCGGCCGTTGACGCCCGATCCGGCCGGAGCTACCTTCTCCTCAACAAATTGTTGAAGTGCTGGTCCGGCGTGGAGGAGTGCGGATGTCGCAGGTCGAGGTCGACGGTAACGGACCGACGGGCGGGGCCTCCTTCTCCGCCGCCGCCCGCGCCGCCGTGGAGGCGCTGCTCGCCCCGGTCGACGCCGACCTGGCGCGCCGCTACCCCGGCGACACCGGTACCAGGCAGCCGGTGCACACCGTCTACGTCCCGGCCGACGCCTTCGCCGCCGACACCGTACGGGAGTGGGGCCGCCAGGCTCTGGAGGCCTTCGACACCCACGCCGGCACCCCCGCCGAGCTGGCCCGCGCCCTCGGCCTGGCCGACGACGAGCTGCTCGCCGACGTGCACGCCCGGGTCCGCGCCAAGCTGGAGCGCGAGCCGGTCGAGGACCTGCGGATCGACTTCGAGGACGGCTACGGACCCCGCCCGGACGCCGAGGAGGACGCCGCCGCCGTCCGCGCCGCCGAACTGGTCGCCGCCGCCGTGGCCGAGGATGCCGCGCCGCCGTACCTCGGCATCCGGATCAAGTGCATGGAGGCGGCCGTCCGTGACCGCGGCATCCGCACCCTGGAACTGTTCCTGGCCACCCTGCTGGCCGGCGGCGGCCTGCCGGACGGCCTGGTCCTCACCCTGCCCAAGGTGACCTACGCCGAGCAGGTCACCGCGCTGGTCCGGCTGCTGGAGGACTTCGAGTGCCGCGCCGGGCTGCCCGCCGGCCGGATCGGCTTCGAGATCCAGATCGAGACCACGCAGGCCATCCTCGGCCCGGACGGCCGGGCCACCGTGGCCCGGATGATCGAGGCCGCCGAAGGCCGCGCCACCGGGCTGCACTACGGCACCTTCGACTACAGCGCCTCCTGCGGCGTCAGCGCGGCCCACCAGAGCATGGACCACCCGGTCGCCGACCACGCGAAGGCGGTCATGCAGGTGGCCGCAGCCGGCACCGGCGTCCGACTCTCCGACGGCTCGACCAACGTCATCCCGACCGGCTCCACCGAACAGGTGCACGCCGCCTGGAAGCTGCATCACGACCTGGTCCGCCGCTCGCTGGCCCGCGCCTACTACCAGGGCTGGGACATGCACCCGGCGCACCTGCCGACCCGCTACGTCGCGGTGTACTCCTTCTACCGCGAGGGCCTGGCGGCCGCCGCAGCCCGGCTGGCCGCGTACGTCGCCAAGGCGGGTGGCGACGTGATGGACGAGCCGGCCACCGCCCGGGCGCTCAGCGGCTACCTGCTGCGCGGCCTGGACTGCGGCGCCGTCGACCCGGCCGAGGTCACCGCGCTGACCGGCCTGGACCGCGCCCGGCTGGACGCCCTGGCCGGGCGCTGACCCCGCGACCGGCCGACGAAGCCCGGCCAGGGCCTAGGCTGGCGGTGCCGCCCCGGGACGCCCGGGGTGTGCGCCGCCAGCCGTCGCCGTTTCCGGGAGAACCACCGCGTCATGTCCGCCACGCCGGAACCGACCGCCAGGCCGTACCTCACCATCCGGCGGGCCGGCAGCCACGAGACCGAGATCAAGAAGTCCCGGTTCATCTGCCACCTCGCCCGGGTCGCCGACGAGGAGGAGGCGCAGGCCTTCATCGCCGGCATCCGCAAGCAGTACTGGGACGCGCGGCACAACTGCACCGCCTTCGTGGTCGGCGACGAGCAGCGCCGCGAACGCTCCAGCGACGACGGCGAGCCCGGCGGCACCGCCGGGGTGCCGATGCTGGAGGTGCTGCGCCGGCGCGGCCTGACCGACACCGCCGCCGTGGTGACCAGGTACTTCGGCGGCATCAAGCTCGGCGCGGGCGGCCTGGTGCGGGCGTACGGGAACGCGGTGTCCGAGGCGGTGGACGAGATCGGTCTGCTGGAGCGGCGGCCGGTGGCCCTGCTCGCGGTGACGGCCGACCACGTGCGCGCCGGGCGGGTGGAGAACGACCTGCGGGCGGCCGGCTACACGGTGAGCGACCTGGCCTACGAGCCGGCCGGGGTGCGGATCGAGGTGGGCGTACCGCAGCCGGAGGTGTCGGCCTTCCACGCCTGGCTGGCCGAGGCGACCGGCGGTACCGCCGTCGCGGTCCCGGCCGGCCGGACGTACGTCGAGGTGCCGGTCTGATGCCGGAGCAGGCGGGCGGCGGCGCTTTCGGCCACCTATTCGGCCAGATCGCGGCCGATCCGTTTCGGAGCCTTGCGGGGCGTGCCTAGCCTGGTCCGGTCGTCGAGCAGGAAGCCGCCCCGAGATGCCCGTCGTCCAGACCGTCACCCTGCCGCCGGGGGCCAGCACCGGCTGGCACTACCACCCGGGCCGGGTGGACGTGGTGGTGCTGTCCGGGACGCTGACCCGGACCCTGCACGACGGCCGGGTCGAGGTCAGCCGGGCCGGGGACTCGCTGGTCGAGGAGGCCGGACCGGTCCACGTCCACGTGGGGCGCAACCTCGGGGACGAGCCCGTGGTGCTGATCGCGAGCTACGCCGCCCCGGCCGGTTGCCCGTTGGCGGTGCCGGTCGCGGAGCCCGCGTGGAGTCGCAGTGGCGCCCGGCCCGCCGAGGCCTGACCTGCTGAGGCCTGACCAGGGCTGCTCCGGCGCTGTCGCCCGTGCCCCGTCGCCCGCCGTCCGCCGTCCGGCGACGAGGGGGCGGGCCCGGGAGCCGCGCCACGCGGTGCACGGCTTGAGCAGATTCACCCGAACGTATTGACGTGGCCCGGAGTTGGAACTTCCGCTCCGGGCCGTGGCGTTTCCTGGGCAAGGATCCGGCCGAACCGGACGAATAACCCATCGATGGAGGACACCAGACCCCACCCCGCACCACGGAGGTATGCGCATGACCTCAGACCGCTTTTCGTCGCCCGCCGGCGCCGACCTGACCGGCCCCGCGACGCCCTACCGGATGACCGTCACCACCACCCTCCCGCACCGCGAGGCCGTCGCCCTGGCCGACGAGCAGCTCGCCGCCTGGCTGAAACAGGAAGGCTGCGAGGAGCCCCCGCCGGCTCCCCGTGCCCTCACCGGGCCGCCCCCGGCCGGACCGGCCTCGACGGGGACGCCTCCAACCCGACCGAAACCGCCCGAACTGACGCCCCCTGGGCTGACGACGTCCGGACCGACGCAGTCCCGATCGGCCCCCGCCGCCGAGCGACTGCGCCTGGGCGACCGCGTCCTGCTCGACCGCGACCAGGGCCCGCTGCGCGGCGGCCCGGCCGCCGGCCGCTACGACCGCCGGCGCCTGCGCACCCCGACCCCGCACGGCACCCAGCAGCTCACCCTGACCGTGGCCACCGCGGCCGACGGCCCCACCTGGGTCCGGCTGGAGGCCGAGACGCACAGCACCGGCAACGGCGTGCGGACCCCTTGCCGGGTGCCGGTGCCCGAACTCGCCCGCACCCTCCTGCCGCTGCTCGACGCCACCGACGGCCCGGCCGCAGTCCACCCGGCCCCCCGGGTGATCACCGCCGGCGAGGTCGACGGCCTGATCGACGAGCTCTGCGACCCGGAGCGCCGGCTGCCCGTCGTGGTCGCCAGCGTCCCGGTGAACCTCCCGCTCGAACGCTGGGTCGAGGACGTCGTCCGCCCGCTCTGCCACCAGCTGCCCGGCCTGGCCACCGCCTACGTCCTGGCCCCGGGCGCCCGGACCGGGTTCAACGTCGCGCTGGAGTACCACAGCGTCTACGGCGGAGCGGTGCGCACCTACCTGCCCGAGGTCGACCCCGCCTCCCGGTGCGACGGCGCCCGGCACCCGGTGCTCGCCCGGGGGCGAATAGAGCAGGACCTCCGCCGCGCGGCCGGGCTGCTCGCCCGCGAGCCGCGCCGGCTCGCCGCCGACCTGCCGCTGCCGCCCACGCTGGCGGCCGTCCCGGTGCTGCGGGTCGCCCCGGCGCCGCCCCGCGCGGCCGTCAGCCCGGCCGGAGACCCGGCCGCCGCCCGCGCCGAGCTGGCCGCGCTCGTCCGGGAGGAACAGCAGGACCGCGCCGAGCAGCAGGCCAGGGCCGACGAGCTGGAGCGGGTCCGGCGCACCCTGCGGCACGAGCGCCGGGACAACCGGGTGAGTCGGGACAGCCGGGACAAGCAGGACGGCCGCGAGGGTCATGAGGGCCGCGACCGTCCGGAGCTCCGCGAGCGCCACGACGGCCGGGACGGCCGGGACGGCCACGTACGGGCCGGCTCCCGCGCCCTCACCGGGCGCCACTGCATCCTCCAGGGCGCCGCCGGGCACTTCGCCGCCAAGCCGTCCGCCCGGCCCGGAAAACCGGAGACCTTCACCGAACTCATGGCCAGGATCGACGAGTTCACGCTGTTGACCTTCACCGGTGACCAGAAGAACGCGCTCGCCCTGGACGGGCTCCGGTGCTCCGGCGCGGGCTGGGCCCGGCTCGCCTGGGACGGGCTGACCGCCCTTCAGGAGTACGCCGAGGCGGCGGTCCGCGGCGCGGCCGGCGGCGACTTCAAGCAGTGGTGCGAGCACACCCCGGAGGGCTGCCACCACTTCCCGCCCCGCAAGGCGGTGCGCGGGGAGTCCCGGACGGTGTTCAGCCACACCAAGTGGAAGCGCGAGCGGATGCTGCCCGTCCCGGAGAGCGTGGACGCCTCCCGGCGCGCCTTCATGGGCGCACACCTGCGGATCGGCGGCGGCCGTACCGCGCCTCGGCTGCACTACCTGGACGACTGCTCGGGCAGTGGCCGGATCTATGTCGGCTACATCGGCCTGCACCTGACCAACACCCGGACCAACTGAGAGGCTGGGCTGACCACTGCCGCCCGTTCGGTGGACAATGTCCGGCAGGGGCGGGCCGCAGGGTCGCCGGCCGCCCCGGGCAGGCGCCGGACGAGCATGGGGGAACGACGACCGATGCAGCACTCAGCAGACGGCCAGCCCGACGGCACCGCCACCGTCCAGTTCCCCCGGCCGGGCTTCCTCGCCTCGGTCTTCAGAGAGTTCAACACCGACCAGGGCCAGGGCCAGGGCCAGGGCCAGGGCCAGGGCCAGGGCCTGGACCCGGACGCCGCCGACCCCGGCCCGGCCGCCCCCGGTACGCCCGGTGACGGCATGCCCGGTGACGGCGCGTCCGGTGGTGGCGGGTCCGGCGACGGTGCGTCCGGCGACGGCCCGGCCGAGCCCGAGGAGTCCATCGCCGCCCACGGCCGGGCCGCCGCCCTGACCCACCACCGCACGCTCACGGTCCAGGCCGAGCACGACCGGCTGGCCGACCTGCTCCGGCGGGCCGCACTGCCCGTCTCGGCCATGGACTTCGAGAGCCAGCTGCGCCACTACGAGCCCCGCCCCTACCCGGCCGACGGGCCGCAGACCGGCAGCGAGGCCGAGCCCCGCTGGGCGGACTTCGCGCCCGCCGGGCCGGCCACCGCCGACCCCGACGGCGCCCCGGCCCGTCGCCTGCTCGACTCCGGTTACCAGCGCGAACTCGCCCAGGCCCGGCTGGCCCACCAGCGTTCCCTGCGCGAGTGGCGCACCCGCCGGGCCGAGGCCGACAACCCGGCCGCAGACGAGTCCCGGCGCGTCCACGAGGCGGCCGAGGAGGCCCGGGCCCGCGCCGTGCGCGAGTACAACGAGAGCCTGGAGGAGTGCCGACGGGCCTACCGGCTGTCCGAGCCGGCCGCCGTGGAGTCACTGCTGGAGCGGGCGCTCGCCGCGGCCGAGACCGCCATCCAGGACCTGCCCGCCCCCTGCCGGGCGGTCTTCCGCCCGCTCACCCGTACCGCCGTGCTGGACCTCGACCTGCCGCCGCTCGACCTGGTGCCCTCGCTCACCGGCTACCGGCTCGCCCCGGACGGCGATATCGTCCCGGTCCCGCGCCCGCCGGCGGACCGGGCCACCGACTATCTGCGCCTGGTCGCCCGGCTCGCCCTGCGCGCCCTCCAGGCCGCCGACGCCGTCGACACCGACGAGATACTCGCGGGCGTCGTGCTCAACGGCTGGCTGCGCGAGCCCGGCACCGCCGAGCCGCTGTGCCTGGTCAGCGTGGACGCCGACCGCGACGCACTGGCCCGCACCCGGCTGCTGCCGCCCGCCACCCCGTACGAGGAGCGCGACGACGAAGGCGTCTACGCCGACGCCGAGCAGGACGAGGCGCTCGTCCGGCTGCGCCAGCTCGGCGCCGCCGTCACCCCGGACCCGTACGGCCGCGTGGGCGTGCAGCCCGCCGCGCAGGCGGGTGCCGCCGTACCGGCCGCACCCGACCTGTCCGCGAACGAGTTCGCCCAGCTGGTGCGCGACCTGCTCACTCGCGGCGGGCTCGCCGAGTGGAGCGTGCGGCTGCGCGGCCCGGCCGGACTGGTCGCCACCGGCGAGGGGGCCCCGGGCAGTGCGCTGCCCGGCCGCTGGGTGGTCTGGGCCTCCCGGGGCGCCGCGCCGGTCAGCGCGGAGGAGATCGTCACCCTGGCCGAGGCCGTTCAGGAGGAGTCCGCCGAGCGCGGCCTGCGGCTGACCACCGGCCGCTTCGCCGACGAGGCCCTCGACCTCACGGGCGAGGAGAGCCACCGCCACATCCACCTGGTCGACGGCGACGGCGTGAGCGAACTCGCCCGCACCCACCTCGGCCTGCCCCTCGCCGCAGGCCGCTGACCCCACCTCCGGTCCCCGCCCCCACCCTCGTCCCCGTCCCCGTCCTCGCAGCTCACCCCGACGGACCGCCCGGCGGGCGCGCCCCCGCACCCGACCCGAGGCTGGGGAACGGGCACCGGCGGAGCAGCGGCACCCCGGGCGATCACCGTCGAACGGTCGTCCGATACGGTCGGCGGTCGGCCCGGCCACGGGCGGACCCCAGGGGGAGAGGAATGGGCAGAGCGCCCGGCAGACCACACGGCGGCACCCGCCGGCGCCCGCACAGCGGATCGACCCACCCGGAGGCGGCCCGGTGACCGCCGTCCTGGTCGCCGCCGGGGCGTTCCTGATGACCCTGATCGGCGGCTTCGTCGCCCAGCGCACCGGCGACCGCCGCCACCTCGTGCTCGGCTTCGCCGCCGGCCTCATGCTCGGCGTGGTCGCCTTCGACCTGCTGCCCGAGGCCATGCGCCAGGCACCGGACGAGGTGCACGGCGTGCCGCAGGCGCTGCTGATGTTCGCGGTCGGTTTCCTCACCATCCACGTGGTCGAACGCGCGGTCGCCATCCACCGCGGCCACGAGAGCGAGTACGCCGAGCACACCCACGGTCACCAGCACGCGCACGCCCACCACGCCGGGCGCCAGGGCGTCGGCCTGACCGCCGCGCTGGCCCTGGTCGGGCACAGCGTGATGGACGGCTTCGCGATCGGCGCCGCCTTCCAGGCCGGCACCACGGTCGGAACGGTCGTCGCCATCGCCGTCGTCGCCCACGACTTCGCCGACGGCTTCAACACGTACACGATCACCCGGCTCTACGGGAACAACCGGCGGCGGGCGCTGACGCTGCTCGCGGCGGACGCGCTGGCCCCGGTGTCCGGCGCCGCGATCACCCTGGCCTTCACCATCCCCGAGCACCTGCTCGGCCTCTACCTCGGCTTCTTCTCCGGGTTCCTGCTCTACCTGGCGACCTCCGACATCCTCCCGGAGGCCCACAGCCCGCACCCTTCCCGTAGCACCCTGCTCTGCACCGTCGCCGGGGTGGGGTTCATGTGGCTGGTGATCGGCCTCGCCACCTAGGGGCAGGGCAGGCCGGGACGGGCCGGGACGGGGTCTAACGCGGTGGGCCGCCCAGCGCAGCCGACCGCTCCCGCGTCACCGCGCTGCGCCCGGGGGCGCCGTCCGCGGTGGTGGACCGGCTGCGAGGAAGCGGGCCTCGGCGGCGCGCAGCACTCGCAGCAGCACTTCCTGCTCGTCGGGACCGACCTCGCCGAAGTACTCCTGGGCCACCTCGTGCCGGACCTGCCCGATCCGTTCCACCGCTGCGCGGCCCGCCTCGGTCAGCAGGATCCGGACCGCCCGCCGGTCGGCCGGGTCGGGTCTGCGCTCGACCAGGCCGGCCTCCTCCAGTGCGTCGACCACGGTGGTCGCCGAGCGCGGGGCGATGTGCAGCCGCTCGGCGAGGTCGCTCAGCCGCATCGCGCGGTCCGGCAGCTCGCAGCCGGGCGCGTGGGCCAGGGTGTTCAGCGCCCGGGCCTGGCCGGGGGTGATGCCGTACGGCTCCAGCCGCCACCCGGTCTGCCGACGGATCCGCTTGATCGCCCTGGTCATCGTGTCGGCCAGCTCGGCGGCGGTGTCCGAGGCCGCGTCCGAGGCGGTCGCCTCGGCAGGGGTGCCGGGCGGGCCGGGGGAGGGGTCCGCCGGGTCGGTCGGCGTGGTGGTCATCGGCGGTCTCCTCGGCAGGCGTCCGCCCCAGGGTATCGGCCGGTCCGGGGCCGGCGGCCGACAGCGGACGGCACCCGGAGAAAAATGTTGAGCTTGGCTCAGTACCTGGGTTAGCGTAGCCCCAACTGAGGGGACCCTAAGTTCCCTCCCCGGATCCTGGAGGGCCCGTGCCCCGCTCCGAAGCCCGCGTCACCACCGACCGCCCCACCCGCTACGCCAAGCAGCTCGCCGCCCACATGGGCCGCAAGATCGAGGCCACCTTCTCCGAGGAGACCGGCCGCGGCACCCTGGTCTTCGGCGCCGGCACCGCCACCCTGGAAGCCCGGCCCGACGCGCTGCTGCTCACCGTCGAGGGCGAGCGGGAGAACCTGCCCGGTCTGGAGGACGTCGTCGGCCGCCACCTCGTCCGCTTCGGCGCCCGCGACGAACTCGTCATCGAATGGCACCGCGACAACGGCGAGACCGGCCTCGTTCACCGCAACGACGACCCCGAGGCCTGACCGCCGCCGCCCCCGCCGCCCTGCCGGGGCAGCCACCGGGCCAGCCCCCACAGCACCAGGGCGGCCAGGCACCAGCTGGCCACCACGTCCAGCAGCCAGTGGAAGTCGCTCCACACCAGCCCCGCGCCGACGCCCACCGCCAGCAGCACCGCGCCCGCCGTCAGCAGGCGCGCCGCCCACGGCCCCGCCACCCGCACCAGCAGCAGCGCCGCTACCCCGTACGAGAGCGACGCGGTGGCGGTGTGCCCGGACGGGTACCAGCCCCACTGCCCCGGCGTCAGCGGATCACCGAGCGGGCCCGGCCGGGCGAACGCCGCCTTGGCCGGCACCACCAGCAGCGGGATCAGTCCGGCGGTCAGCGCCGCCACCGGCAGCGGCAGCCACCAGCGCCCCGCCGCCCCCGTCCGGCGCCACCGCCACGCGGCCAGCACGCCGGCCGCCAGCAGCACCGGGATCGCGGGCACGCTGTCGCCCAGGTCGGACAGGATCTGGCCCAGCTGGTCCAGCAGCGCGCTGGGGTGGTCCCGGTGGGCGCTCCGGACGGCTCCGCGGACCGAGCGGTCCCATCCGAGCAGTGGGCCGTCCGCCGCCACCTGCCACGACACCAGCAGCAGGACGACCGCCGCCGTCAGCGGCACGGCCACCGAACGGGCCACCCGGCCCGGAACGCCGGACAGCCGCCCCGGAGCAGGGGGGAGAGCTCCGGGGCGGCTCTGATGATCGCCGTGCCGTGCGCCCCGGGGGGGGTGGGT